>NZ_JQLU01000005.1:303761-607522 GCF_000744375.1 Carnobacterium gallinarum DSM 4847
CTTCACCAATTACTGTAATGTCATACAAATCTGCATCTCTTTCAAGAATCTCTTCAAGAGTACGAATGCCCGCCATACCATTTCCAATCATGACTAAACGCTCTTTATTTTTCATCGTATTCCTCCTTAACCTAATGTGAATTATTGAACAATAAATTAAGTTTAACAAAAAAGCAACTGCTCTCCTATTAGGGAAAGTCCTATATCGAAAAATAAAAAGAGAACTTTTAAACTAATTTTCTAGTCTAAAAAGTTCTCCATTAATGCAATTAAATTTTGCTTTATTTGTTTGATTCGACTAGGATTTTGTCCATCAGAAGAAAGGTGAATAGCGAAATCAGATTGTTCAATTGTAGCCATATTGTAAAAATCCGAGTTAGCTTTATTTGTGCAATCATTAACTAACTGCCCATTTTGACAAAGAGTGACGATTTGCTGATTGATATCTGTTTGATTTGTGCAAATAAAAACTAAAAAGGCCTCCTCAATATCTTTCGGCACAAAAGGTCGGATAATTAACGTTACTTTGGTTGACGTTAACTTTAATAAAGTTTCTGACATCTTTGGAGCTACAACATAAATCATAGCTTCTGTTTTTAATAAATCTAGTACTTTTCTTGTACCAATTTTTCCGCCGCCAATCACAACTACTCGTCTATTCATTAAATTCAAATTAATCGGATAATTATTAGCCATCCACTCTCGCCTCATTCATTAAATGATTGATACCATTAATCAGTCGTCTATCTAAATTCAAGGTTTCTGTGTAGCTAAAAATAACCGTGTTTGGTTTAATTTCCGTCAATGCTAATTGAATTTTATCAAGCAAATGACCATCAAATAAAAAGAAGGGAATGACTAAAATTTGCGGATGTTGCTGAATTAATTGTTTAGCTTCAAGCAAGTAATCTGGTTTTCCATAAAGCACACCGGCTGTAACCGGTAATTCTAGATTAATTGCTAACTCTTTGGCTATTTTTTCTACAATCTTACCAGGTTTTTCATAGTTCGTACTTCCATGTGCCACCAACAATATTGCTGGATTAGTAGGGAAATCCTTTAACTTCTCACGACAGCGCTCTTCTAAAATAGTCACAACTTCCGGCTCTTGGGCAAATGGTTGACTGACGCTAAATGTCACGTCTGAATAACACAGCTCCACCTCTTTCAGAGCTTGGGGAATATCCTCTTCCATATGCATCGCTGAAAAAAGTAATAGCGGAACGATGATAAACTCTCGAATTCCTTTTTGATACATTTTTGCTACAATTACTGCAATCGTATCTGGATGTTTTTCTAAATAAGCCAATCCTTGCTCTGTTTCTGGATGAGTTTGAATTAATTCTTGATAGAATGCCTGCATTTTTTGATTTTTCCCCATTTTTTGACTCCCATGAGCCACATATACAATTCCTTCCACTGAACTCCCCCCTTTTCACTATATATCAATAATCTGTTCTTTAATTGCGTAATGAATCAACTCAACTCGTGTTGATAATTTTAACTTTCGCATAAAATTAGCTTTATGAACTTCAACCGTTTTCACAGAAATAAATAAACGTTCCCCAATCTCTTTGTTGCCATATCCTAGAGCTACTAAAGGCAAGATTTCTTGTTCACGTTTCGATAACTGCTGATAACTATTTTCAAGAGGTGCTTCGTTATCTTCTTCCAGTTTTGACAGTACATTATCTCCCAAATAAATCTGTTGATCCAAATAAATCTGCTCTTGATAAACGCCTCGAATTCCTTGAATAATCTCTCGGTCATTTGAACTTTTCAATAAATAACCATCTGCTTTAGCCTTCAATGCTTGAATAATATAATCCTCATCATCATGCATTGATAAAATCAAAATTTTAACAGCAGGAAATTTTTCTTTAATCCGCTTTGTTGTCAATAAACCATTTTCCCCCGGCGGCATTCTTAAATCCATCATTACAACATCTGGTTCTAGTTTTTCAACTTCCATATAGGCTTCAATTCCATCTGTAGCATGCCCTATTACTTCCATATCCTCTTGCTCATTAATCAAATGAGACAAGCCATTTCGCACCACTACATGATCATCAGCTACAATTACACGAATCATTACTCTTCCTCCTTTATGAAGTTGGAACTTCCACTTTTAGTTGTGTCCCTAGATTTTTTGTAGAGAAAATAGTTAATTGCCCTCTAATCATCTCCACACGCTCACGAATATGTATTAAGCCCATTCCAGTTCCTTTAATATCAGGACTATTTGCTGAAAATCCAACCCCTTCATCTAAAACTTCCAAAACTAAAGACTGGTCTTTTTCTACAAGTAAAACATCTAATTCAGAAACTTTTGCATACTTAATCGCATTCATTAAGGCTTCTTGTAATACCCGATACAATGTAATTTCCACTTGTTCATTAAAACGTTGGTGCTTTAATTGAGAGATAAAATTTATTGTGATTCCTGTCGTTTCTTCCATCCGATGAATCAATGTAGTGATAGCCGAAGCCAAACCTAAGTCATCTAAAGCCGCAGGACGTAAATCTAAAGCTAGCGTTTTGACTTCATCTAAAGTCATCACTAAATGCTCTTCTAATTGAGTTAATTTTTCATTAACTAGCTGATTGGTCTCAAAAGTACGTTTAATTTGCCTTGCTTCTAATAACGTACTAAACACATGCTGTGCAATTCCATCATGTAAGTCTTGGGCAATCTTTTTTCGTTCATTCTCATGAGCACGACTCACATAAGCAACTAATTGCTTTTGCTGAAAAATATTCGTCGTCTTATCTTGCTTTGTTAGATTTCGGATAATCAATACCACAAAATCCTCACTTGTAAGCTCAGTAAAGCTTGCACTAAAAGTCTCTTTGGTTCCATTTATATTTTCAACCACTAAGGAAAAAGCACTTGGATCAAAATGCTGTTTAATCTCACAATCATGGCATTTTTCCATAACAGAGTGTAAGGCACACCCCTGAGAATGACAGATATCTAAAATCTTATCTAGCTGGAAATGATAGTTTTGCAAAAATTGTTCTGCTGCTCTATTGCTTTCAATAATTTGATGCTCCTTAATCAGAAACACTGAATCCGTTGTTTGAGCCAGAATCAACTGGCTGAGTTCTTGATTAAACATCAGCTTTTCGCCTCCTTTTTTTCTTGAATTAAAACAGCTACACTGGCTGTTTCCTCAGTCAATTGTTGCACAACCTCTAAGGTAACCCGATTCGGTTGACGATAGCCAATCAATAAAATAGCAACAATATCTCCATAAAAAAAGACTGGTACAACACCAACACTTTTCAACTCTTCCGTAAGTGCAATTGGGTATTCTAATAACTCTTCAGCAGTTCGTTGCTCCAAATCAGCTTCAATCAATGTCCGACCAGTACGCCAAACGATTCCTGGTAAACCACGACCCTCTTGAAGAACAATCTTTTGATAACGTAAACTAATGTTACCACTAACATATTTCCATCTAATTTCTTTACGGTATGTTTTTTCGTTGGTTGTAGCTAGTGCCATTCCAACAAAATCAACGCCTAATGTATCATGTAATTGCTGGATTTTGGATTGAATAATCTGATTTTGCTCTACCATTAATGCAACTACTCCTTTTCCCTAATTCTCCATAAGTTTCCTGATTCTACCTTGAGATTTTTCTAAAAATAACGTAAGCTAACACTCATACTACAAAATATCATTTGCAACTTATGAGGTGCTTACTTGTTTACTAAATCACATGATTACTCTCAGAAAAAAATTATTCTAATGATCACAACTACGGTTTTTTCTTTTTCCAGCATGGCCAATTCTTTTTATTTGATGGGAACTGCTGCTATTCCATGGTTTCTTGTAACCGCTATTTGTTTTTTTATTCCTTATGCTTTCATTATAGCAGAATACAGTTACAGATATAAAGAACAAACCGCAGGGATTTATTCTTGGTTGAAAGACACCCTTCCTTTGCCTATCGTATATATAGCAACTTTTATTTGGTATAGTAGCTACACAATTTGGTTGGTCAGTCTGTCATTAAAATTATGGATTCCCTTTTCTATCTTCTTATTTGGCCAAGACTTAACTCAAAGAGCGGCTATTTCAGTAACCATCAGCAATCGCTTTTTATTAGGATTGCTCTCTATTTTAGCAATTTTTTTATTGACTTGGTTTGTAAGTCGTGGCTTTCAAAAGTTAACTACATTCATTATTTTAGGTGGTAGGCTGATCTTAGTTTTATTTATAGTCGCCTTAACTAGTCACCTGATTTTATTTTTTAAACTGCCTGACAACTCATTTAATCCGCTTACTACACATTCCTTACTGAATTCCCCAAATCCAGCATACCAATCTTCTTTGGGAAACTTGTCTTTTTTTATTTTTGGTATTACAGCTTACGGTGGCTTAGATACAATTGCAAGCTTAGTTGATCAGCTTTCACAACGAAAAAATCATTTTGCCAAAGCAGTTAGCGTTAGCTCCTTCTTAGTCGCAGGATTATATTTATCTGGCGTTTTATTATGGTCCACTACTACCTCTTGGTCTGACATTTTTACTCATTCACACGTAAATCTAGGCAATGCGATGTATGTACTGATGGAGAATTTAGGGGTTCGTTTAGGGGAAACTCTTGGATTTCCACCAAAACAAGCTTTTAGATTAGGACAACTATTCTTGCGTTTAAACGGGCTCACCTTATTTATTACTTACTTAGGCTTACTTAGCACAATCAGCTATTCACCTTTAAAAACCTTAGTCTTTGCTCTTTCAAAACAAACGATTATTCCAAAAAAAGCCTATTGGATTCAAGCGAGCGTAGTAAGTTTATTTATTCTATTAATCAGCAGTGGTGAACAAGGGATCAATCAGCTTTACAATCAACTCACCTTGATGACCAGCGTGTCGCGTTCCCTACCTTACCTATTCCTTGCTTGGAATTTCTATTATTTTAGACAAAACCAGGCTGAATTTATCTTCTTAAAAAATAAAAAACTCGCCTTATTGGCAAGCTTTAGTGTGACTGTTAGTGTTTTATTCGCTCTTGGCTTTACCTTGTTAACACCTTTTTTGGCAGGCGATTATGAAACATTCTTCTTTTTATTACTGGGTCCTTGTGTTTTTTCGGTGGTGGGTCTAGGTGTTTGGGGATTAAGGAAAATAAAGCCATTGTGAAAATTCACAATGGCTTTTTGGATTAGAATTATTTTTTATTTAGATTAAGGCAGATAACCTGATAAGCTCAATACTATCAGAAGTAAACCTGTTGATTATCTCATTTTTTGACTCATTGAGGGTCGACAGATTAAAAAAAACTAGTTAATTAGATTATTCTAACTAACTAGTTCTGATTTCATTAACGATTAGCTTTTCCTGGTGTTGAAGCAATAATTTGTAGATTGCCATCAATTTCCCAAGCTTTAATAGCGTTTGGTAAAATAAAATGAGTGCCTTTATTAATTTCATATGTTGCACCATCTGGTAAGGTTAGGACTCCTTGACCTTCTAAAACGCTGACTAACGTATAAGGCGCAGTTGCCATAAATTCAGCACGTCCTTTAATCATCCATTGATAAACATCAAAGAAATCTGACTCAACATAAGTTGTAATTTCAACATGTTCTTTATTCTTTGTTTCAACATGTAGAACTGGATCAACATGTGGAACAGTTGTAACATCAACGGATTGTTGAATATGCAATTCACGAGGTAAGCCACTATCATCTTTACGATCATAGTCGTAAACACGGTACGTAGTGTCACTACTTTGTTGCGTTTCCAGAATCATAATACCGGCTCCAATTGCATGAATCGTGCCACTTGGTACATGGAAAAAATCACCTTTATTGACTTTAATGCGACGCAATAATTGATCCCATTCGCCACTGCGAATCATCGCTTCTAATTCTTCTTTTGTATGGGCATGATGTCCATAGATAATCTCAGCACCTTCATCTGCATCAATTACGTACCAACATTCAGTTTTTCCTAATTCACCTTCGTGAGCCAAGCCATAAGTATCATCTGGATGAACTTGAACAGATAAATCATCTGCTGCATCTAAAATTTTCGTCAATAACGGAAAAACATCTCCTGTAACATTTCCAAAAACTTCACGATGTTGCTCCCAAACCTCAGCTAATGTTAAACCTTTTAATGGACCATTTTTTACAACACTAGGACCATTTGGATGCGCGCTAATTGCCCAGCATTCTCCAACTTTATCACTAGGAAGATCATAGCCAAAAACTTCTTTTAACTTTGTTCCACCCCAAATTTTTTCTTGTAAAACAGCTTCTAAAAATAACGGTTCGCTCACTTCGTTTTCCTCCTCAATCTTATTCCATTCTATTTTACCATAGATGAAAGCGATTCACCTCAAAATCAACGAATCTTTTCTTAAACTAATTTATCCAATACTTCACTTTCAGCAATATAAGTTTCCATCAAGATATTACGGCGTTTTAAATAATAAGGCGTATCCATTTGTACATGTACCCGATTGGATAAGAAAACAAAACTACGCTTTTTCACTAGATCTAAAATGATAATCGTTCCAGTAAAACCCGTATGCAATAAATAACGATTTGGTACTGCTCCATCTGCAGATCCTAAAAAGGCCCACCCTAATGAACGGTTTAAATCACCTGTTGGCGTCCAATCATGCATAAGCTGCTCAACGGTTGCTTCTTTTAAAATCTGAACACCTTTCCAACTACCACCATTTAACATCATTTGGCTAAAACGAATCACATCTTGTAGGCTAGAAAAAAGTCCAGCACTTCCACAATGTGGATACAAAACTAAGGCTTTTGGATCATGAACCTCTCCACGAATCATGCCTCGAACTGGATGATTTTCAGTTGGCGCACATTGCAATGGATTAGTTGGTTTAAATAGCGTTTCCTTTAATTCTAACGGTCGGCTGATTCGTTCTTCAAAAACCGTTGTTACAGTTTGATTCGTGATTTTTTCAATAATAAAGCCTAATAAAATCATACTCGTATCTGTATAAAGAACTTCTTTTCCAAAATTTTCACCAACGGTCAAATGCATAAAAGCTTCACTTAATTCTTCCGATGATAAGCTATCTCGATTTTCAATATACCCATTTAATGCAGATGTATGAGTTAATAAATGACGAATCGTGACTTGAGGCTGACTAAATTCAGGCAAATATTTGGTTACGCTGTCTTCAATATCTAATGAACCTGCTTCCCATAATTGCAAAATTAACGTAGCCGTCATCATAACCTTAGTAACTGAAGCTAAATCATAGAGTTCATTTTCTAAAATAGGTTCTTCCTCTGGAAAGATTGCTGCATGCCCTTCACGATAGATACGTATCTCCTGTGGCTCAATAAAAGCATAACTTGCACCAGGAATCGTTCCTTCCGCAATTAATTCTGCAACCATCGACTGTGTTTTCGGATAGTTTGTCATCACTGTACACTTCACTTTCTTTTTTCTCAACTCTTAGTATAACAAACAAAGCCAATCTACCAAAGAACAAATACAGGTTCTTTAGGTAAGAAATCGGTTATCTTAAATTATCTATTATGTAAAAAGTAGCTCAACCATATAGTTAAAGAGTTAGAAATTTTGTATCAACCATTGCTTTTTAAACTAACTTATTTTATTGAAATACACCCTTCATTATATAGAAATTAATAACAGAACTCTTAGTAAGTTTCCTGCAAGAATGCTTTTTAATTAATCATCAGTCCAAATAAAAAAAGTTCACAAACTACGCATGTGATGACTTCAAAAACGTTAACTTTCTTTTAAAAGGTCTACGCAGTGAACTAGTTTTCATTTTGTTTTTCCTTTACAAAAGTCGCCAGTGTATCCACACTAGTCAACCATTTAGAAAACCTTATCAAGCCCCTTTGATAGATTTTTCAGTTTATTTGAACAGCCCTTTCAGATAACGCATTGATGCATAACACACTTCCTCATTTGTCATAATAATTTCTCGCTCTTTCTTTTTTATTTCTAGAATATTTTCACGATTTACTACATACGAATGATGGCAACGATAAAAATTAGCTCCCAAATTTTCCAGATCTTTAAGCTTGCCATAAAATTCCACTTGACGATTTTCCAGATGCATAATAATCTTATGCACTTTTGGTGATGACTCAAAAAAAAGAATCTCATCATAAGGTACATGAATCACTTTATCCCCAACCTGTGTTTGAAAGAATACCTTCGCTGGATTTTTATCCCTCATTACTCGGTCATAAGCTGTATCCATACAAGCAACTATGCGACTTTGAATATCGGTTTGTTGATCCTTCAAAATAAAATCCATGGCCTCGACTTTGTAAACAAAAGTTAAATACGTAAGTTCCGAATGAGTAGTAATAAACACAATCTTCCCCATCGGGTCGTATTTGCGAATCTCTGCTCCTAGCATAATCCCTGACATCTCATGACCTAAATCAACATCAAGAAAATATAAACCACTTTTTTTATTAAGTTGGATTGTTGCCAATAATTCGTCGGGATTGCCAGTTGCTAAACGTAACTCCATATCCAATTCTTCAATCATTAAGTAACTTTCAACATAATCTGTAAACTGCTTTAATTGAATTGGATCATCCTCACAAATAAAAATATCTAACACACAATTTCCCCCTTAGTTTAAAATCTCAATCTCTTGAATAAATAACTCATTTTCAATTCGTGTATCCAAGGTCACAAAAGAAAATCGATCAATCTCTTCTTGCAAATTACTTAAGCCTAATCCACGCCCAGCACCTTTTATGGAAAAATCTCGTTTAATAAGCTGATGAATTTTTGGCGTATCTGTTCGACAAGAATTCATCACTACAATAACTAAGCTCGTGGATCGTTTAATAAATCCAACTTTAATAGAAGCTTGATTCATTTCCATCGTTTCTTCAATTGCATTATCCAATAAGATACCTAAACAACGACAAAGAGACAGTGAATTCATTCTTACTTGATCAATTTTTTCTGTTGCTTCAAAATCAGTATCAATTCCTAATTCTTGTGCTTGAATCATTTTTGAAGCCACAATTCCTTTTATTTCAGGTAATTCCAGCTGACTCAATCCAGCTAATTTAAAATTATTCATTTCAATATCTTGACTAACTACCATAACTTTTTCTTGAAAATAGCATTCTAAACCTATTAAATCTTTTTCTTGAATATACCCGGACATGCTTGCTAAGATATTAATATAATCGTGCCGGAATTTCCGCATATCTAAGTAGACTTTCTCTAAATTCTTGGCATAATCTTTTAACTGTTGTAATTCCTCATGTTCTTGTTGTTTCTTTTGTTTTCTAGCTAACCTAGCAAAATAAACAGCCGTAACCCCCCCACTAATTAAAGTAAGAAATAGCAAATTCAAAAATAAATTTTCGGAACCATCCACGTAATAACTTAAAAAAAAGAAAATACTTATTAATACAAATCCCTCCAAAGAAATAAGCTTCATTTTCTGTTTTAACTCAATGGTAAAGACAATCCCCCTCGTCAATCGCTTGATTACATTCTTTAACATAAAACTCAAAATTACTATGAACAAAGACTCAAGCCCTAAAGAAAAAACTTTGACTTCCCAACTATCTATTTCCTCTAATGAATATCCTAAAATTGTTCTTAAAACTGCCATACATAAAATGGCTCCAATACTATGAATAATAAAGCAAGAGAAACTCAATAATATTGATTTTAAAGCATATTTAAATTGGATGTAATTGAATAAAAAAATCAGAAAATAAACAATGATAAGTGCATACGGAAAATAAATCACGCTAATGACAACTATTGGTAAAATAACAACAACCAGATAAGTAATCCAAACTTTCCAATCAAACTCAATTGAATTTATAATTAGAATTATTAAGGTTACGGTTAAAATTAAATAACCGGATTTAAGAATAGCCTCAATCAACAACAGTCCTACCTCCTTATGTTTTACTTTGCCTTTCATTCACTATACCATATTCTTCAGTTGAAATAGACACCATCCTAAACTAAATCTTTTTTATTAATTTTCAAAATAGATAGTCCCAAAAATAAAATAACACCTCCAACAATTCCGATATAAGCTTCATTTGTTATTGGACGGTACAAAGCCTCGCTCATTGTATAAAAAGGAATATACTCAACAATTTTTTCAATTAACGTTAGTTTCATGGCAACTAAGCCGATAAAATTAGGCAGTACCTTAAAAGCAACAAAGGTTAAAATAAAACTAGCAACTGGTCCTAATGTTAGAATAGACATTAAAATTCCAAAACTACCAATTAAAATCGCAATCATCACATACGTAGCAATATTTATCATAAAGGGAAGCAATGCATCTAAAAAATTACTTTCCTTTAATAAAAATACTTGGAAAATCAGACCAACAATGGAACTAACTAAACCTAACATACCGCCTAGTAATCCCATACAAAATAACTTAGCTAACACGACTTTCGTTCTGGAAATACCTTTTGTAAAAATAGTCGTTGACGTTTTGTATTGAAACTCAGAGCCTAAAACACGTGCACCATAAAAAATTAAAATCAACTCACCAATCATCGCAAAAAAACCAAAAACATTCACTAATCCAAAATACTCTGTCGTCACTGCCATCCACCCCATTGCACAGCTTGCCAGTATAGCGCACAAAATACCAATATATAAGCCAACTTCTAATGTAATTTTCTTAAATTCTAAAACACTTAATTTTGTTGCACGAATCATTTTATTTTCCTCCTGTTAAATCTAAGAATTTTTCTTCAAGGGTTTGATTTTTTTCACAAATATTCGTAAATGCTAACTCGCTAGCTGCTAGCTTTCTAATAAATGCAGAATAGTCACTTTTATCGACTTTAATTGTAATTGATTTTGAATCTGTTTGGATGACCTTAATCTTTTCTGTTTCTAAAAAGGCCAAACATTCCGAAATTTGAATCGTTGCAATTAAATAAAAGCTGCTATTTTGTTGATTTCGTTCAGCCATATCAATAGATTCTACTAGTCGTCCATTCTGTAAAATCACAACACGATCACAAATTTTTTCAATTTCTGACAAAATATGACTAGAAATTAAAATTGGAATTTGCTTTTCTTTAGAAATACGCACTAAGTATTCTCTAATTTCTTTCACACCTTGTGGATCCAGACCATTTGTCGGTTCATCTAAAATTAAGATATCTGGGTTGCCTAACAAGGATTGAATAATTCCTAAACGTTGACGCATTCCTAGCGAATAGCTTTTTACTTTTTTATTCATCGCATCACTTAAACCTAGTAGATTAATCATTTCTTGCACTTTCCATTTATTTACACCTCCTGCTAAGGCTGCAAAAAAATCAATGTTTTGTTGTCCGGTCATATGTGGATAAAAACTAGGTGTTTCAATGACACACCCAATTTTCAGTTTTTCACTTAAACTTGAAAATTGAATAGCTCCTTGATAATTCTTAGTTAACCCAACAATAATGCGCATTAAAGTTGTTTTTCCAGCCCCATTTGGTCCTAACAGTCCACTAATTTCTCCTTGCCTCAGGTCAAAACTAACTCTATCTAAAGCTAACCTATCTTGATATCTTTTACTTACTTCGCTAATTTCCATTACAACTTGTTTTTCCAACTGAAACACCCCACTGATTTATTTACTTGATAAACTTAGTATAACCTCACTATTCATCAAAATTCCTAATTGATCTTGCAAGCGAATTTCAATCTCATACTTGCATAATAATAACTAAAAAAAGACACTTGCGATATGTAGTGACCCCCAAAAGTTAGACTTTTTTACAGAGTAGATTTTCTACTCTGTTTTTTTACGCAGTTAAACTCATTTTCTTTCTAAATTGAACTGGGCTTAGCCAGTCTAATTTTTCTTTTATTCGAGAATGATTATAGTACTCTATATAGTGTTCAATCGCTTGTTTTAATTCTTGGTAGCTTTTGTAGATAACGCCATGGTAAAGTTCTTGTTTGAGAATACTAAAGAAATTCTCCATAGGAGAATTATCTAAGCAGTTTCCCTTACGAGACATACTTTGAAAAATATGATGCTTTTTTAATTCATGGCTATAGGCTTTCATTTGGTATCCCCATCCTTGGTCGGAATGGAACGTTCGGCGATAGAGGCAATCATTCGTTTTCACAATAGCTCCATTTAATGCATCCATAATCGCTTTTGCTGTAGGTTTCTCTGAAATTGAGTAAGAGACAATCTCGCTATTATACATATCCATGAACGGGTTTAGATAGAGTTTCTTAATACGCAAACTACCCGAGTGATCTTTTTCATAATACTTAAATTCTGTTGTATCTGTTGTCATTTTTTGATGAACAATACTTGTATAAAAATGACGATGAATCCGATTTTTTGCCACTCTCCCAACAGTTCCTTTATAGGAATTGTATTTCCGTGATTTCCGTGTGAATGAGCGTACCAAGATTCCTAATTTTTTCATTAAACGTTGCACTTTCTTTTTATTCACAAGGATACCACGGTTTCTAAGTTCTTGATTCATCCGACGATAGCCATAATCCTTATGTTCGTGATGAATTTTTTCCATTTCTTGTTCAATTGGTTTATCTGGATTTTCACGGTTAAAGCGTTTTTGCCAATACATATAGGTTGACCTAGGAAACCCTAGGGTTTCAAGAATGTCGATTAATCTGAATTTCCCTCGGAGGCTATGAATGATTCGTGCTTGTTTTTCTGTTGCTGTTCCATCAAACGCAACCTCCTTAATTCTTTTAAATAGGCAAGTTCAATTTTTAACTGTAGATTTTCTTTCTCTAGCGCTTCTAAATAGGTTAACTCTTTTTTTGAAGAATCAATAGCTGGTAATTTATTCTTTTTTTTAGGCATTTTAGATGGACGTCCTTTCGGTTGTGAGAGCCCATCTACTCCATTTTCTTGGTAAGCTTTACGCCAATTGGCAATCATAGAAAAATTGGTCATTCCAAACTGATTGGCAACTTCTCGATAGGACATCTCTGTTGTTAGATATAACTCTATCGCATCTAACTTGAATTGAACAGAATAAGTTTTATTTTGGCGACTACGAAGTAGACCTTCCTCACCAAATTCTTTGTACGTATTTATCCAAATTTGTACTTGAGAGATTCCTTTAATGCCATATTTTTTAGCTAAATACTTCATTCCACCTTCTCCATTTAAATAGTTTTGTACAACGTTCATCTTAAATTCTGTGCTATATTTTGCCATACAAAAAGACCCCCAAAAGTTAGATTTTTTAGGTCTAACTTTTGGGGGGCGGTACAATATCGCAAGTGTCTTTTTTTAAACTTATTTTAAAAATCAAACCTCATGGTATTCAGTGATTCATTTCTTAACACTTTATAATAACCAAGATAAAGATCAATGTATTTCCCCCCATTTTTAGGGAATATATGATAAAAAGGGGTTGCTACATTCAAATTATTTTCTTCTAAGGTAGCTAATAGTTCTGCATAAGATTGCTCCGTTACTCTATCAAAATCGCCAACAATTATTGTTTTTAATAATTGTTTAATTTCAAAATATGAGGCAAACTGATACCCATCTGCTTTGAAGGTATTTTCAATAATTGGAAAAAACATCTCAATGTCTACTATTTCATCCATTGGAACGTTATTAAGGCTATAAAAATAGGGTCCTTTCACATTATAACCTTCGTCAGCAATACCAGAGACAAAATTTTCATAATTCTTTTCCATTTCAGAATAATGAAATTTACCTCTCTTACTCACAACATTTTGAAAGCCGATTTTTTCTGCTGTAAATACTGTTGGTAACAATTTCATAGTTTGTCTACCTCACAATATAAGTCAATAACGATATCGCCATCTAAATCCAGCAGAACATGATAAATTGTTAATAAAATACCCTTATCATCTTCAATTTTTTTCTTAATTTCGTTATAAGGTATGACTTCTTCTTGGTCATAATGACGATAAAAATAATCTGTAGTAAAGTCCAATCTTTCTTTATAAAAGAATTGTGACCTATTTTCTCCAACAATATTTATTTTATTGCCAACGGCAGATAAAATAGTTGTGTCATTTGATTCTTCAAATGGATTATAGTCAAAAATAATAGGTGTATCTGCATAATACCCATTCTGGATTAATACTTCTTTGAACTTTGTACTCATTTCAGACACTTGGTCAAAGATGTCATTTTTAGAGTTAAGCGTTGCACTAAATCCAATGACATTGTTTAGGCTAAATTGTCTTGTTTTTAATTTCATCTTTTTCTCCCAACATTCTTATTTTTTATTTTTTTTACAATCCACCAAACTAAGATTAGTGTCAGTAAGATGAAAAGTACTAGAGTGACATATGAAAATATAATATTCCAGACTTCAGACACAGCATACATATCTTCTATCTCTGCTATAGCAAAAATCAATAACATACTAAGCACTACATATGTTGATATCTTTTTTGAACGCAATTTTATTATCTTTTTCCATGATCTTTTGGGCTCATCAGTATAAGTTATCCAGTAGTCTTTATTCTTATTTAGCAAATAAGCAGAATATCCTACTTCTATTGTTAATCTAGAAAAAATAGCTCCCAAAAACAAGCCAAACAATACTCCAAATATTTTTGCCAAATTTCCCGTCAAAAAAGCACCTATCATTGAACTACCAAAGATTATCCACAATGATTTTGATTCATAAACTTTAGATTGAGCAAAATAGTTAGCTGTGGTACGCTCTGTGGGGAACCCTACTTCTAATTGTTTTTTTAGCCAATAAAAATTATAAATCAAACAACCAATATACTCTAAACTAAACAATATTATAATGATAATCGAAAAATTTGATCCATACCAAATTTCATTAGGATTATCCCATTGAGTTATCATATAGAACATAAACATTAATATGCCTGTAAGTATAATTGATTGGACTACTCCTAATATACCTAAAAATCCTTGGTGTTGAAGTAGGACTCGTCTGACAGCTCTTAAATTAACAGATAAAAATGTCAATAACATAAAAATAGCAATACATATAATAAAGATATTAACTTTACTTTCGAGTGGATTTATCCCATAGCCTAGAACAGCAACATTCCATGTTATAGGCAAACAAAGAAGGGCAATAACCAAGCCTGCCAAAGATATTTGCAGCAAGCTGATACCTCCTCTAGTAGCTATAAATGATTTAAAATAGGTTTTATTTTTTTCATCTATCGATTCACTTTTAATATTCATTTCCATAGAATTAACCTCCAAACCCAAAATTAAATCCTCCTACTAAATTGCTTATCTTATCCCCAATACCTTTTGTAACATTCTTCACACCATCTTTTACATGATCAACGGTACTTTTAGGTGGATCGCCAAAGGGATGATTTATAAACATATTTACCCCTATGCCTACACCAGCTCCAACAACTGTCCCTAAAGGAGGTAAGAAGGCTGAACCAACCATTGCACCAACCGCAGAAGCTCCTGCACCTGAACCAATATCTATTGTAGTATCTGTCACAAAATTAACTGTTTCTCCTACACCAAGCCCATCAGATAGATCTATGTTATCTGCAAAATTATTTCCTATTGTTAACCCCGTTCCAAGAATTCCTAGACCTTTTCCAAATTTACTAACTTTTGAAGCATCTCCCCATCTTTTAAAATCATTAATGGGATTAAAAGCATCTTTAAACCCTACAAACCCTGCTGCTTTCATCTCCCCAAAATTAAACTTTCCGTTTGGAAGCCTTGAGTAGTGATAGTCTCCTAGATCAATACCAGACTTATTTTGGAAGTCTTTACCTAGATTGTAAGTGTGACCTCCATTTTGAGTTGGTTTAAATAAAAATCTATTTCTACATTTCAATCTACCTAATGAATCTTGAGAGATGGCAATGCCATTTAGAAAAGCACGGCCATTTCTAAAACTTATAGCTGATACCGTTCCATCTTTAAAATAATCTAAAAAGTCAGGTCCAAATTTTTGAAGATTTTCGCTTAACCAGTTTTCCGTTTCTTTAGGTGTCCTATTTTTCGGCATGTGTGTAACGGCATAGTTTGGTGAATTCTTAAATGCTGCTATATCTTTTTGGCTCGTAAACCAACTTTTATCTACTCCAGCTGGCAAGGTATATGAGCCGTCAGGATTTACAATCATGCTATCTAACACTAGAACTCCTTGTATGGCTATCTTCAAATCATTAAGACTATTATTGAATAGACCATTCGTTTGAGAAGAAAAGTTGTGTAGCTTTTCTAATTTTTTTTGCAGTTGCTCAATATCATCTTGAATACTATCTGACATCCGATTTAAATTCCTCTGAAAATCAAGTAAAGCATCTAATACTGCTACAACCGGATTATTTCTTGAAGCTGTTCTTGCGACGGACGAGGCAAAGTCTACAGAAGCTTTCATTGCTTTCTTTGTTGCAATTTGTTGATTTAAATTGTCTTCATTTAAATATCCCTCACTTGAAATAGCTTCATCGGCTGATTTATATTTTTGTAATTCTTGTTCGATTGCATCACAAGCGGTCGTTGCACGTGTAATTATTGGAATAATCAGATCGCTAAATAATCCTTTTCCAGCAGTGTAAGCAGCTCCAGCCAGAGTGCGTCCATCAACTGCTGCAACTATTTTTTGACTTCCAGTTTTTAATTGATTGACTGCTTCTTTTCCACTCGCTAAATTGCTAGTTAAGGCTTGAATCAATTCTGCGGACTCACCACTTGAATAAACTAATCCCAAGGAATATCACTCCGTTTCTTATAAAGCATTTCTCGTTCTTCATCCATCTTTTTTGTTTCTTTCTTATAAGCTAATGCAATTTGTTCATTAGATTCGCGTAGTAATTGACGAAATGATCGCTCTTGTTCTTCATTATTATGTAGTAACCAACTAGTTTGAGAACCACCAAATCTTGAAGTTTCATCATTTAAGCTATTTAGTTTCTGAAAACCTCTATGAAAGTCTTCTTCTAAGCTGTAAATAGATTCTTCTATTTTTCTTTTTCCATTATTAAGCTCATCAATTAACTCTTCATTTTCTAAAATTAGTCGATCGTATTTCACACGTTCTTGATCCTTTGTCTTATTTTCCAATTCTTTCACCTCTTAAAACTTAATCTGGCTATCTCGAAGTGCAATAAGTTCTGCAATTTTGGGGAATTTTTCACTTTGAGTTGTTACACATTCAACTAGTTGAGCTAAATCTGACAACAATTGGTTATTGACTTCCATTCCAGTTTTCATACTTGCTATTGTACTTTTCCCCAAAGAGACTTGTTTGCCTTTATTGATAGTGACTGATTTTACACCAGCGACAGCAGTGGTTGCCAGGCTAGTACTAGAAGCAATCTTGCTCATAAAAAAGCCTCCTCTCGTCATTTATTCTAAAGTTTTGTCTAATTTATTATAAAATCAGTATATCAAAAAATAGATACTTAATGTAAAAAAAATTAATAAATATTTTTTGTGACGACTCTATGTTTTACTATATAGCAGCAACACAAACTACGTTAAATGCGCTACTGACGAAACGAAAAATAAACCTTTCATTGATGAAGAAGCGGCGGAAATCGTGAGAAACATTTACGGATGGTATGTTTATAATGGTATGAGCTAGCTTAGAATTGTAAAAAAGCTCAATTCATCAGGAATGACTGCGCCAACAGAACGAAAGAAACAACTAGGGATAAATCACGTTACCAACCATGAAAAGTTAAGCGGAATGTGGGCTATTTCGACTATTTCGCGAATACTAAAAAATGAGGTTTACAACAGACAGGGTTGTGTATGCCCTTGTCTATATTCTACTTTATGAGTTAGCACCATTTGGTCCTAACAGTCCACTAATTTCTCCTTGCCTCAGGTCAAAACTAATTCTATCTAAAGCTAACCTATCTTGATATCTTTTACTTACTTCGCTAATTTCCATTACAACTTGTTTTTCCAACTGAAACACCCCACTGATTTATTTACTTGATAAACTTAGTATAGTAGCTTTTTAGTTCCTTAATTCATCTTATCGTAACTCCTTTTTCTGTGTGCTTAAGCGGATCTATTTATCAAAAAAAAGACACTTACAACATCGCAAGTGCCTCCTAATTTATATTATGGAAATATTTATACTTATCCAACAAATAAAAAAGCAACTTGAGAATAGCTCTCTCAAGTTGCTAAATTTAGTTATGCATTCTCTAGTTGCATTTCTTTTCGATTAATCAATTTGGAATAACCAAATCTTAGAATTGCTGTAATAATCATCAAGATTAAGAAAATCGGTAACGTATTATTCGTAATCGTTCCTAAGTGTAAGAAACCTTTGAACAGATAGATTGCTGTATAAAATCCAACAGCAACTGTACTAAATAAGAAGATTCGCAATGGATTAAATGGTAGACATGCTCTTAAAACACCCAAGATACTAGTGAATCCAACCATGTAAAACATTAATGTTGTTGTTTCTAATTGACCTAATCCTTGAATATCTGAGATAAAGTAAATTGCAATAATATTCATAATAATCAACAAGGAATTTGGTAACGCCGAGTGAATAACAGTATTTAAAAATTTCCCTTTCACTTTCTTCTTATTCGGTTCAAACGATAGAAAGAACGATGGGTACCCTTCAATAGCTAAATCAATCATGGTGATTTGTGTTGGGATAAACGGAAAAGCAATTGTTGTTAGTATACAAATTGCTGCTAAAATAACTGAATAAATCGTCTTAATAAAGAAGATTGATGCTACTTTAGTCACGTTATTTACAACACGACGGCCTTCTGCCAAGACATCTGGTAAAGCTGAAAAGTCTGAATTTAGTAAGACTAATTGAGAAACTTGCTTCGCAGCATCATTTCCTTCTGCCATTGCAATACTACAATCGGCTTCTCTTAAGGCCAGTACATCATTTACACCATCACCTGTCATAGCCACAGTATTTCCATTTGCCTGCAGTGCTTTTACTAGTAGTTGCTTTTGCTCAGGACTAACACGACCAAAAATACTATGAGTTAGTGCCAGTTTGCGAACTTCTTCTTCATCTGTAATCGTTGATAAATCAACGTAAGTTGCGTAATCTTCAAGTCCCGCTTTGCGTGCAATATTTGAAACTGTAACGGGATTATCCCCAGAGATTACTTTGACCGCAACACCTTCTGCTTTAAAATAATCTAACGTTTGTTTTGCATCTTTACGAATCGGATCATCTAGTTCAATAGCAGCAACTGGGGTTACTTGTGGTAAGCCTTCGTCTGTTACAGTTTCACTTGTATGAGCCAGTAATAAAATACGCGTGCCCATTTTTTGAGCATTAATGACTAATTCAGGTAGTTCTGTCCCTTGCAATAACATCTCTGGTGCGCCAAAAACAATCGAACCAATGTTAGCAAAGTTAATCGCTCCCCATTTTCTTTCAGAAGAAAAAGCAACAGCTGATAGAACTTCTTGTTTTTGATTGGCTGTAAAGTGTGCTCTTAAGGCAGTCATTGTCGCATTTCGATCTTCTGAAGCGCCTATATAAGCTCCAATTAACTCATCTGTGGGAAGATCAACAATGTCATCACGTAAAGTCGTCACATTTGAAACACTCATTTTACCTTCTGTAATGGTTCCAGTTTTATCCAAACACAAAACATCCACATGAGCCAAAGTTTCAAGAACAAACATTTCTTGGACTAAAATATTCTTTTTAGATAACTTAATTACTCCAGTAGCTAAAGCTAAGCTAATTAACAACACTAAGCCTTTAGGCAACATTCCTAATAAAGCGGCAGCCGTTGCTACAACCGATGTTTGCATATCATCTGAACGTACAAATAACGCTTCTAAGAATAAAACAACTCCAATTGGAATAATAATATAGCTGGTAAACTTAGTTACTTTATTCATTGAACGAATTAACTCAGAATTAACTTTTTTGTGTTTTTTCGCTTCATGAGCAATCTTAGCAGAAAAACTTTCTGCTCCAACTTTTTCTATTCGAGCATAACATCTACCACTAACAACAAAACTTCCAGATAGTAAATGCGCATCTTCTCTTTTCATAATTGAATCTGATTCACCTGTTAACAGGGACTCGTTAGCTTCGATGCTGCCATGAACAACAATAGCATCGGCAGGAATCTGATCTCCCATATCTAATAAAATAATATCATCTTGCACTAAATCTTCAATCGCAACTTCTAATTCTTGCCCATCACGAATGACATGAGCTTTTACTGCTGAAATTAAAGAAAGTTTTTCAACTAAATTTTTTGCTGTTATTTCTTGGAAAATCCCAATACAAATGTTTAATAAAATAATCAACATAAATAACAGATTAGAATATGCTCCAACAGCTGCTAAAGCAACTCCGATAATTAAGTTTAATAAGTTAAACATCGTCCAAACATTTTCTTTAATAATTTGGCCATTGGTTTTAGTTACCTTCTCAGGCGCTGCGTTCACTAGGCCCTTCTCTTTTTGAGTGGCTACTTGAGCAGCACTTAACCCCTCTTTATATGAGGTTTTCGTTTGATTTTCCATAGTGTCCCCCGAATCATTTTTTGATTAACAGTCTAAGTATACAATAAATTCAAGGATAGAAACATACATCGAACCTTAATATTTAATAAAATTTAAGCTATTTTACTAAATAACATGCAAAAAATGGATAATACAGAAAGTATCCTCTCCATTATTACCCATTTATTCGCTTATTTTCTAACTTCAATCACTAGATCAATTCCATTTGGATCTGTTAGTTTAATCTCTTGGCGAGTTGAATCGTGTTCATAAGAATAAACTTTTTCAATTAAATTTGCTTCTACTTCTTTTAACGCCTCAACAGACGGAACGACCATCGTAAAATAATTCAAACCTTTTGTACCTTTTTCCATTGCCGGAATATTTCTACCAGACCAAACATTGGTTCCAATATGATGATGATATCCCCCTGCTGCTAAAAATTTCGCTTGATTAGGAAATTCAGTCTGTAAGTTCAACTGCAACGTATCTACATAGAATTCATGAGTTTTCTCTAAATTCGCAACAGTTAAATGAATATGTCCCACTGTTGTTCCAACTGGCATCCCTGTAAATGAACCACTAGCTTCACCAATCACACCTTCTGCATCCATCTCAATCGTAATCCCGTTAATCGTACCATCTGGATTAATGTCCCAAAACTCTCTTGGTTTATCGCGATAAATCTCAATTCCATTGCCCTCAGGATCGTCTAAATAAATAGCTTCGCTGTATCCATGATCACTTGCTCCTGTAATTGGATATTTCCCTCTAAGTAAATGATATAAACTATCACCTAAATCACTACGCTTTGGTAATAGAAACGCCGTATGATACAAACCAGTCGCTGTAACTTTTGGGTGAGCTGCAACTTTTTTCAGAGTAAGTAATTCTTTCTTCGTTTCTCCATGAATTCCAAAATGAACTTCATTTTCTGTTTCACCTTGAATTTCTAAGCCAATCATTTCTTGATAAAAATCTCGCATTAACGTTAAATTTTCAACATTTAAAACAACTTTCCCAATAACTGTTTCTGCATTTATTTTATACATTATTGTCACTCCTTAAATTTTTATTCTCTTAATAGTTTAATTAAAACACATCCGTTTAATTACTTCAAGTAATTAGCTTACTTTTTGAAAGTTGATATTTTTCATATTCTTTGCTATTCATCTTCAAGAGGATTAAACTAGACGTAAGAACAACTAATTACTTAGGAGGGAAACCAATGTTAACTAGTACAGAGCAGATTACGCACAAATTAAATGACACAAAAAAAGAGATTGACCGCTTAGCAGATCGCCGCTCAGAACAATTAGCCAATCCCATCAATTATGTTGAGAATGAATTAAAAATAGCCAATCTTCAAGGACAAATTACTGGTTATGAAGAAGCTTTACGTTTATTAGAAAGCTAACAAAAATGCATGAAATCCACTATTTAAATAATGGGTTTCATGCATTTTTTTATTTTAAAAATAATCTGACAATGTTGGAATCCCCTTTGGAATTATTCTTTCTAATTCCGCGATACCTGATT
This sequence comes from Carnobacterium gallinarum DSM 4847, assembly GCF_000744375.1. Taxonomy (NCBI): domain Bacteria; kingdom Bacillati; phylum Bacillota; class Bacilli; order Lactobacillales; family Carnobacteriaceae; genus Carnobacterium; species Carnobacterium gallinarum. The sequence continues at coordinate 325,763 of NZ_JQLU01000005.1, forward strand.
GATTTCCTGTTAACCGATGAAAGAAGTGCAATTCACTTATTGAACGATAACCAATAAAAGCTTGTGTCCAAGTCTGAATATCACCTTTAATTAAAAATTGTTCTTTTTCAGTATTAACTTGTGTAACAGCAGTGAATTGTGGTTGCCCTTTAGTAAAAGTCAGTTGCCAAATTCCATCATTCCACGGTGCAATTGGATCACTTATTTCAAGATAAAGTTCCTTTTCACTTAGTTCTTTGAATGGATACTGAGATAAAAATCGCTGAATATTTACAATACGTCCCATCATAGATGGAATAACTTCTTGTTTAATGCGTGGATTTTCTAATAAATAAGCTTGCTGCTCATCCATTCCACCAGTATAGTCAAAAAACTTAAAACTGCCACTATGAGAACTTATAAATCCCCATAACATCTCATAGGCTGTATGTGTGTGATAGATCATTTCCTCAATCTTAAACGTCTCTCCATCCAAATAATAGACAATATAGCCCTCTGGTTGATTCGCTTCATTTGTATAAAGCGCAATTTTTTGATCTGGCTTATGAGTAAATCGATATTCCCACCACCAGTCTTCTCGTTGTACAGCTCCTACACTGTTAGCTTTTTGCTGTTCATATAAAAATTTCATCGACTCTTTGCCTTGTTCCCATATCACACGTTCTAATTTGCCTGATTTTGTTTTCACTCTAGGTAATTGTTCAGCTGTTAAAGTCATTTTAAATTGATCAAAGATTTGTTCAAATCCATATTTACGATAGAAAGGATAGGAAAACGGTGCTAAATAAGACAAATCCATCCCTTTCTCATTCATTGTTTTTAACGATAATTTCATGAGTGCTGCAACATCTCCAGAACCTCGATATTCAGGGTAACTTGAAACAAGTCCAATTCCGCCCATTTTATATAAGGCCTGATGAAAATGAACTACATAAGGGGTAACCAATACTTGGGCACTTAATTTTTCTTCATGGAAAGCGCCCAAAGAAATTGTATGTTCAAAAGTTTCTTTAAAGCGATTGCGACGGTCTTCCGTTATCTCCATATTAAAAGCATATCCACCTAAGGCAACTTGTTCTTCAAAATAATCTGGTGATATCACTTGATAATTTGTCATTTTTTCTACCCCACTTCCAGCTTAATTGATTTTAGTTTATCATAACTATCCATCTATAATCTATTTTTAGCAAATAAAAACGCTCCATCTGACAGTAACTAGAAATCTACTTTATTTCTAGTTACTGTTTGTATGGAACGCTGTAAAACTTATCAATCAATTAATCAATTTAATTTTTCTTTCGTTTCTTCATGATCAGAAGCAGTGGCAATAGTCCAAACAAGATAAATGCACCTACTACTGTTTGAATCATACCCATTGTTGCATTATCTCCCAATTGAGGATACGTTTTTTTAATCGGATTTGTGCTTGAATTTCCTCTTTTAACAGAGTCTAGTCCTCTGATTATTGGTGACGTCCCACCTTTTGTTGAGCTTGAGTTAACCGTTGGTTTGCCTCCATTAGTTGAACTAGGATTACTTCCATTCGTTGGATTAGATTTGACACTATTTTTTACAAAAATATACGTGATTGTTTGGGCATCGGCACTGAATGTACCCGTTCCGTTTGTTGGCAATAAGTTAGCATTTAGAGTATAACCTACAATTCTTACTCTATACTTTGAAGTTGTTGCATCGTATGCATCACCTAGATTGCCGTTAAGCGTCTTACTAGACACAAGTTCTTTGCCTGATTGATTCACGTAACGAATTGTGATTGCGGCAGCTGGTACGGCTTTTTTCACATACACATACGTGACTGTTTGGGCAATCGTAGTTAACGTACCTGTTCCATTTGTTGGCAATTTAGCAGTATCTGACTCATATCCTGCAATCGTTAATTGATACTCTGAAGTTGTTGTATCATATGCATCACCTATATTTCCACTAATTGATTTGCTAGGTGCTACTTCGACTCCATCTTGATCTACATAACGGACAATTACACCAGCCGCGGCTAATGGATTTTTTGAAAAAACATACGTGACTGTTTGTGGTTCTACGCGTAATACACCAGTTGCATTGGTTGGTAATTGGCTTTCTACTAGTGTATAACCTGCAATAACAGCTTTATAGGTTGGCGTACTAGCATCATATGCATTACCTACATCACCACTGATTGTTTTACTAGGGGCTACTTCAGTTCCTGCTTGATCCACATAACGAATCGTCACATCTGCTGCAGCTACTGGATTCTTCGTATAGACATACGTGACAGTTTGACTATCTGTACTGAATATACCGGTTGTATTTACTACTTGATTTTGATTGAATGAATAACCATTAATGACTAATTGATAATCTGGTGTACTTACATCATAGGGTGTTCCAATATTTCCATCAAGCACTTTACTAGGCGCTATCTCAAGACCTTGCTGATCGACATAGCGGACAATAACATGAGCTAAGAGTCTTATTTCTTTTTTATAAACATAAGTGACTGTCTGAGACTCTGTACTTAGCATTCCTGTTCCATTACTTGGTAGTTGAGTGGTATCTAATAAATAACCTGCGATAAGTGGCGTATAGTCTGGTGTTGTCGCATCATAGGCTGTACCAACATTTCCTGTAATCGTCTTATTCGTCGCTACTACATTTCCCATTTCATCTACATAACGAACCGTCACACTACCAGCAGCTACTGAATTTTTCTTATAAATATACGTCACTGTTTGCTGTGTTGAACTTAAGGTTCCTGTTCCGTTTGTTGGCAAGAGGCTGGCATTTAACGTGTAACCTGCAATCGTTAACTTGTAATCTGATGTCGTCGCATCATAGGCATCGCTTATATTTCCACTTATTGCTTTTTTAGGAGCTACTTCGTTTCCATCTTGATCCACATAACGAACCGTCACATCTGCTGCAGTTACTACATTTTTTGTATAAATATACGTCACTGTTTGAGCATTTGCACTTAAGGTTCCTGTTCCATTTGTTGGCAACAAGTTGGTATTTAACGTATAGCCTGCAATCGTTAACTTGTAAGTTGAAGTTGTCGCATCATAGGCATCCTCGATATTTCCACTGATTGCTTTACTAGGAGTGATTTCATTGCCAGATTGATCCACATAGCGAACCGTCACATCTGCTGCAGTTACTACATTTTTTGTATAAATATACGTCACTGTTTGAGCATTTGCACTTAAGGTTCCTGTTCCATTTGTTGGCAATAAGCTGGCATTTAACGTATAGCCTGCAATCGTTAACTTGTAAGTTGAAGTTGTCACATCATAAGCATCACCTATATTTCCGCTAATCGCTTTACTAGGAGTGATTTCATTGCCTGATTGATCCACATAGCGAACCGTCACATCTGCTGCAGTTACTACATTTTTTGTATAAATATACGTCACTGTTTGAGCATTTGCACTTAAGGTTCCTGTTCCATTTGTTGGCAATAAGCTGGCATTTAACGTGTAGCCTGCAATCGTTAACTTGTAAGTTGACGTTGTCGCATCATAAGCATCCCCGATATTTCCACTGATTGTTTTACTAGGATTCAATTCATTGCCAGATTGATCCACATAACGAACGGTGACATCTGCTGCAATTAGTGGATTTTTCGTATACTTATAGGTTACAGTTTGATAATTTCCACTTAAAGTACCTGTCCCATTACTTGGCAATTGCGTTTCGTCTAAGGTATATCCTGGAACGGCTAATTTATAATCAGAGGTTGTCGCATCAAAAGGATCCCCTACATATCCACTGATTGTTTTATTAAGCCTAATTTCATTACCGTCTTCATCCACATAACGAACGGTCACGTTTAAAGCCGGATCTGCTTCTATAATTTGCTTATAAACATACGATACGGTTTGAGTATCTTCACTGAATATTCCTGTCCCATTTAGCAATACTTGATTTTGATCTAACTCATACCCCGGAAGCACTAATCGATAATCTGACGTGGTTACATCATAAGGTGTTCCCACATTTCCCTCAACAGCTTTAGAAGGTGCTAATTCATTTCCTTGTTGGTCTACATAACGGACTTTGACACCACCAGAAGGTATTGTTTTTTTCTTATACACATAGTTCACTGTTTGAGGATTAACACCTAATGTTCCTGTTTTATTGCTCGGCAGTTGACTTTCATCTAGGGTGTAACCAGCGATTGTCTTTTTATAATCTGCTGTTGTTGTATCATAAGAATCGTCTACAACTCCACTAATCGTTTTACTAGGTGCAAGTTCATTACCTGCTTGATCCACATAACGTACTGTAACATCAGCAGCTGGTTGATTGTAGACATACACTACATCCTGATATGAAACAGATGAAGTCAGAAGTCCAATCGCATTCGTCGGCAATATGCTTTCATCTAATGTATAGCCCGGAATGACTAATTTGTAATCTGGTGTACTAACATCATAGGGTGTTCCTTCAATTCCACTAATCACTTTAGTAGGAGCTACTGCATTTCCTCCTTGAGCTACATACCGAACATTTACTTGTCCCATTACAGGTGCTTTAGGCTGCCAGACATAGGTATCTGCCATAGTAGCTCCTTTAAACGTCTCTGTAAGTTCTCTTCCTGTAAGAACGTATTGACCATTCGGTTGAGTATCTGTTCCATTACCTACTGATTGCCATTTATCTGTATAGTCTGTACGATTGGGATCTAATGAAGCAAGCCCTGTAATGTATAGATTATTAAACGTACTTGGTAATGTTATTTTCCATAGTGAGTCCGTAGAACTAAACATTGCAACGACATTTGTAGAACTAGATGTTGTCCATCCGCTAAGATCTAATGTTTTTAAAGAAGATGCTTGTTCAAGAAATGAAGACATCATTGTTACATTTCTTGTATCCCATGTTGACACAGATAACTTCTCTAATGACTTATTACCAGCAAACATATCGCGCATTGACGTAACACTGCTTGTATTCCAATGTTCTAAATTCAATTCTTTAAAATTAGTTGCGCTGAACATCGTATCCATATTTTGAATCTTACTGGTGTCCCATCCTGCAGTATTTAAGTTCTCTAAAGAACGATTTAAAGCAAACATATTGTTGGTATTTGTTACATTGCTCATATTAAAACTTGATAAATCTAGAGACTTTAAAGACTCAGCTCGAAAAAACATTGCTCGCATATTCGTAACATTACTCGTATCAAGATAGTTAAGGTTTTCAAAACTAACTACATTATAAAAGCTACTAAATAAAGACTCCGAAATTGGAGCGGCTTTTACAGGACCATCTAAAACCACTGAGATAATCTTTTCGTTCCAAGCTCCCCAAGGGCTATCAGAATTAGTTGTATTCACTAATTCCCCTGCTCCAATATGCAAAACACCATCAGAAGTTAGATACCATGGGCTTGTTCCAACTGTTCCTGAAGCTATATTAGCTGCTCGGGCGGCTATATTTTCAGTTGTATCCTTTGTTGAAGCATCTGTAGTCACCGGTTCAGGCTCGGGACTCCCTTCATTTGTTTCATTAGTGGCAGTTGGGATTGGCTTTGACTCAGGTTCCGGTTCCGGTTCCGGTTCAATTAATGGACTTTCCTCACTGACTTCGTTCCCAGAAGTTTCAGCTCCTTCAGCCTTTATTGACTCTTTATTGGCTTCCTTTATTTCCACTGGTTTATAGGTATCACTACTTGTTGATTCAGAATTTTGTCTATCAGAGTTTACTGAAGATTTCTCCGTATCTCCCAGTGCTAATATTTTGGCAGTTGGATTAACTAACAATTGTATTCCCAATACTAAAACAACAGAAATTTTATAAATTTTTTTCATATACGTCCCTCCTATTTAAAAAAACATTAAACTTTACAGTTATTATATAATTGGATTATAACCAATTTTTAATCTAATAGCAATCTTTTATTTTATATGAATACGCATTCATTAAATAACATTTTTTTAATTTAAATACTTATTTTTATTTAAATTAAAATTATCAAAAACATACTAAACAGACAACAAAAAAGCTACAATAATGTATTTATATTTTAAAAATCCATATAATATATTTTATATAACGACTTATACAGAATATTTTAAAAAACAAAAAAATAATTAAATAAAACTCGTCATCATTGAAAATAATCCGGAAATTTGTTTTCCAATCACTTAACCCTCTGCAAAAGAAATATTTTAAATACGTTATTTTATTCAAAATATTTTAAAAATTCTAGTTCAATTATAATTTATAAAACAATTTTATGAATCTGTTCTCATTACTGTAACTTAAACTAGGAGGGGTTAAAATTCCCTTGTAACAAAAGCATCTTAAAAGGCTAGCTTCTCTATTGTTCAATCGCCGAGCAATAGTTAAAAATCATCCTAGTTTTAACTAATTTTTGTGACATCCACTTTTTCAAATTTTTTTAATCTAAATTAATAGATACAACCAAATAACTCATTATGTAAAAAATTGAAATCCTATTTTTTTGTACGCGTACTCATTATGAAATACAATATAGGAACTATTAGGACATAAAAATCATAATCATTCCTTAATTATTATTAATTGATCTTATCATTTGGTTATATCGAATAATAGTAACTATAGTACTAGATATATGCCGCATTAATGGATTGATTCTTAAATGTCAGACAGTTTCTTTTATAATACAAAAAAATTCTTACCTAAAATCAAACTCGTTTTAGGTAAGAATTTTATTGTATATTCTCTTATTAACTTACTGCTTCCTCTGAAAATTGACTATTATATAAGTCTGCGTAAAAGCCATTTTTAGCCATTAATTCATCATGTGTTCCTGTTTCAACAACTGAACCATGATCCATTACAATAATATTGTCTGCATCACGAATCGTTGATAAACGGTGAGCCACAACAAAACTTGTCCGGCCTTTTAATAATTTGCGCATTGCTTGTTGTATCAAGACTTCGGTACGAGTATCTACACTTGAAGTCGCTTCATCTAAGATTAGGACTTCTGGGTCAGCTAAGAAAGCACGAGCAATCGTAATTAATTGACGTTGACCTTGAGAAATATTACTTGCATCTTCATTTAAAACCGTATCATAACCATGTGGCAATTTACGTACAAAATCATCTACATGGGCTGCTTTAGCCGCTTCAATAATATGATCTTCTGATTCTTTGCGTTCATTCCCGTATTTGATATTATCATGAATAGTTCCATTGAATAACCACGTATCTTGTAAAACCATTGAGAAATGCGTCCGTAATTCATCACGGGTCATATCTCGCGTATCAATACCATTGAATTTAATACTTCCGCCTTTAACATCGTAAAAACGTTCAAGTAGATTGATTAAGGTTGATTTACCAGCTCCTGTTGGTCCAACAATCGCCACCATTTGCCCTTCCTTAACGTCTAAGTTAAAGTCTGTCATTAATAAATTCTCTTTGCCTTCACCATAACCAAATTGAACATGATCAAAGCTAATTTTATATGGAGAATCTTTCACTGGTTCAATACCAGATGGTGAATTATCCATATCTTTTTCATCTAAAACTTCAAAAACACGTTCTGCTGAAGCCACAGTAGATTGAATCGTGTTCATTAAGTTAGCGATTTGTGTAATTGGTTGAGAGAATTGATTAGTATATTGTAAGAATGCTTGTACATCCCCAAGACTCATATTTCCATTAGCTACTTTAATCCCACCAAGAACTGCTACAAAAACATAGCCTAAGTTTTTGATAAAGTTCATTAAAGGCATAATTAAACCAGAGATAAATTGAGCTTTCCAAGAAGCTTTATACAGTTTTTCATTTTGTTCTTCAAAGACTTCAATCGATGCTGCTTCGCGATTAAAACTTTTTACAACAACATGACCGCTATACGTTTCCTCAACTTGGTTGTTTAATAACCCTAAGCTTTTTTGTTGTGCTGCAAAGAAACGTTGTGATTTTGGTGCCACAATTCCAACTACAATTAAACTCAATGGTACGGTTGCTAAAGCAACTAGAGTTAACTGCCAGCTAATTGTTAACATCATGTAGAGAACCCCAACAAAGGTTACAATACTTGTTACTAATTGAGTTAAGCTTTGTTGTAACGTATTTGCAATATTGTCCATATCATTCACTGCGCGGGACATGACATCTCCATTTGAATGAGTATCAAAATATTCCATTGGAACAGTGTTCATTTTACCTTTTAAATCACGACGCAATTCATAAACTGTACGTTGTGAAACACGGGTCATGATAAATTGTTGTAGGAAACTAAAAACAGCTGATGCGATATACATCAATCCTACAATTAAAAGAATTGAAGCAATTTTATCATAGTCAATTGGAAATTTAGCCACTTGCATTCCAGCTTGACGTTGCTTCATACCAATCATAACACCTTTAAAAATTTCAGTTGTTGCTTCACCTAAGATTTTAGGTGTTCTAATTTGAAAGATTGTTGCAGCAATTGCTAGAACAAATACGGCTACAATCGCAACTAAACGTTTAGACATATAGCCGAATAGACGTTTAACAGTTGGCCAAAAGTTTTTGGCTTTTTGAACAGGGAGTCTTGCACCAGGTCCACCACCCATTGGTCCTCTATTTGGTTGTGCTGGTTTTGTATTTTTATCACTCATTTTAGATTTCCTCCCCTCTAAGTTGAGAACTAATAATCTCTTGATACGTTTCATTCGTTTCTTTTAGTTCTTCATGTGTTCCCATACCAACAATGCTACCTTCATCCAATACCATAATCATATCGGCATCAATAACTGTACTGATTCGTTGTGCAACTAATACAACAACCGCTTCTCTTGTTTCAGGTTTTAAAGCTTTTCTCAAAGCTGCATCGGTTTTAAAATCTAGCGCTGAGAATGAATCATCAAAGACATAAATGTCTGGACGTTTCACTAACGCACGAGCAATACATAGACGCTGTTTTTGTCCACCAGAGAAGTTTCCTCCACCTTGCTCAACATAAGAGTCAAGTCCATCAGGTAAAGCTTCTACAAAATCTTTTGATTGAGCAATTTCTAATGCATGCCAGATTTCTTCATCTGTTGCATCAGCTTTTCCGTATTTTAAATTTTCACGGATTGTTCCTGTAAATAACATTGCTTTTTGTGGCACATAACCAACAGCATCTCGTAAATCATGTTGTTTCATTTGACGAATATCAATACCATTGATTTCAATACTGCCACTTTCCACATCATAAAAACGACCAAGTAAATTAGATAATGTTGATTTACCAGAACCCGTTCCACCAATAATCGCAAGCGTTTCGCCATTTTTACTATGGAAATCAATATCTTTTAAGGCTAAATTTTCAGCACCAGTATAACGGAAGTTTACATGGTTAAAATCTAATGTTCCTTGTTTTTCAGCTGGTAATTGAACTGCTTGTTTTGGATCATTAATTGTACTTTCCATATTTAATACTTCATTAATCCGAACAGCAGATGCTTGTCCTCTAGGAATAAAGATAAAGACCATTGCTAACATCATAAAGCTCATTAGGATTTGCATTGCATACGTCATAAAGGCGATTAGATTCCCTACTTCTAAGGTTCCATCTCCAATATAATGACCACCATACCAAATAATCGCAATGTTTGTTGCACTCATTACAAAAGTCATAATCGGCAACATAAAGCTCATAATGGTATTTACTTTAATGGATGTATCGGTAAAATCTTTATTTGCTTCTGCAAAACGTGCTGTTTCAGATTTGCTACGGTTAAAGGCCCGAATAACACGGATTCCTGTTAAACCTTCACGGAATACTAAGTTTAGTTTATCGGTTTTCTTTTGCATTGCTTTAAACAAAGGTACTGCAAAGTACATAATAACACCGATAAAGATCGCTAAAATAGGTAAGACTACAAGGAAAATTTGTGTTAATTTCCCATCTTTACTATATGCTAAGAAACTTGCACCAATTAACATGATCGGTGCCATAATCATCATTCTTAAGAACATCATGACTACGTTTTGGATTTGAATCACATCATTGGTTGTTCTAGTAATTAATGAAGAAGTTCCAACTTCATCGAATTCATCGTTTGAAAAGTTAGTTACTTTGTCATAAATTTCACTTCTTAATGTTTTCCCAAGTTTTTGTGACTGTCTAGCGGCCAAGAAAACATTTCCTGTTGCAGCGGCAATGCTGATTAGTGAAAAACCTAACATTTTAAAGCCCACAGACCAAATGTAATCAATATCTCCTTTGGCAACACCATTATTAATAATATCTGATGTTAAGGTTGGTAAATATAAATCGCTGATTACTTGGACAATCATAAACAGGACTGCTCCTGCTACGGCCCAGAAAGACATTCGTTTTGCTAATTTTATCATTTCTGTCATTCCTTTCTTCCTATAGGGTCGTTCTTTTGAACTCCAATAGTTTCACTTTTTCAAATTTATTATTTCATGACGGTATCTATTTTTTTAAATAGACACCATCTTGTAACCAAGATAATTTTTTATTAAAGCTAGTAACAGCTTCTTCTTCAGACATTTCTCGTGCAAATGTATCCCCTATTGTTTGAAAGAGAATCGTCATTAATAAACGAATCAACAAATGAAAATCTTCAGATGGCTCAATATTTAGTGAATCCATATTAACAAATTCATATAAATGTCCTTTAAGGTCACCATGCTTTTTCGTACATTCCCTTTTTTTCACTCCTGGAGATACTTTCCGACTGGTTCGATAATCCATATGCAAAAACATATTTCTAAAGAACTCTGCATGTTTTTCTTCTGTAATCATTTTAAACATTTTCGGAAAATAGTATTTATAACCTAAGAATAAATCACCATTCGCTTCAGTTAAACACTCTTCAAGCAACTTTCGACTATCTTTTTTCAAACTATTAAAAAAGTAGTAGTATAAATCTTCTTTATCTTCAAAATATTGATAAAAACTACCACGAGAAATCTCAGCTAACTTAATAATATTATTAATAGAAGCACTGTTAAATGGAACTCTTGAAAATTCGGCACTAGCAGCATCCAATAATCGTTGTTGCTTGTCTTCTGGCAAATTAAAAAAAGTTTGAGTGGGCATTGTTTTCCTCTCCTTTCACATTGAGTTTAAATTTCCTATGTCTTTCAAAATTCTCAATCAAAAATGACAGACCGTCATATGACACTTTGTCATTATAGATGACGACTTGTCATATTGCAAGTAAAATTTAGTGTTTTTTTCAATAATTTTGAGTTAGAATGCTTTACCTTTCCGTTTTCAAACAAAAAAAACGAGTAATTTCAACAATGAAAACCATCTCATTATTTTATTAAAAAAACAAATAAATTCTCTTTATTTCATTTAATTTATGAAAATGAATGCATCATTAAATAAATATTTTTTCATTTTTTGATAATTAACTGTTGCGTTAGTCGCTTACTTTTGGTAAGATGATTCTTGTAGCAAGTTTTATACATCAACTAAAAATGAGAATTGAAAGAGGTTATTTAAATTATGAGTAAATTATTAGTTATTAAAGCACATCCATTAACAGGGGAAACTTCACGTTCTATGCAAGTTGCAGATACATTTGTTGAAGCTTATAAAGAAAAAAATCATTTTGATCACATAAATGAAATTAATTTGTATACATCATTTATCCCAGAAATCGACTTAGATATTTTAAGCGCTTGGGGAGCTTTAGGAAACGGAGCAGATTTTGCAACATTGACTCAAGATCAACAAGATAAAGTATCTCGCTTCAACGAATTAACTCAATTATTCTTAGATGCAGATAAAGTTGTCATTGCAAATCCACTTTGGAATTTAAATGTTCCAACTCGCTTAAAAGCTTGGATTGATACAGTCAATGTTGCTGGAAAAACTTTCAAATACACTGCTGAAGGTCCTGTTGGACTTGCTGGCGACAAAAAAGTATTACACATCCAATCAAACGGTGGCGTTTATCAAGGACAAGATCCTGCTAGCCAATACCTTAAAACAATCTTCAACTTTATTGGTGTAACTGACTATCACCATATCGCTGTTGAAGGAATGGATTACAACCCAGACCAAGCTGGCGAAATCATGGAAGCTGGTTTCACTGCAGCTAAAGAATTAGCTCAAACATTCTAAGTCTATTAAATTTAAAAATGGTTGAAGGACAAAAGAGAAATTTCTCTTTTACCTTCAACCATTTTTTTAGTTAGGAATCAATATCTGGTGGTTCTGATACATCACTATCCGTTATAGGATCAGTAGTATATAACCCTGATACTTCCTTATACCAATTAAATAAATACGTAGCCAAAACTTTCATTACTGCATAACCGGGAATTCCCAAAACAACTCCTGGAATTCCATATAATTTGCCGGCAGTTAACAAAACAACAATAATCGTCACTGGATGGATTTCTAAACTACTACCTAAAACTTGCGGTGAGATAATCCGCCCTTCAATTGTTTGCTCAATAACGAAGACAATCAAAACTTTTACTAACATTTCTGGTGAGGTTACCAATCCAATTATAATAGAAGGAACCATCGCTAAGAACGAACCTAGATACGGAACTAGATTTAGAAATCCTGATAGAATTCCCAATGTAACTGCATATTCTAAACCAATAACCCCATATCCAACCATAAACATGATCGCCACGAAAAAAGCGACTGTTAATTGACCGCGAATATATTGACTAATTTGAGTATTCATATCACTTAATAAGTTAAAGGTTGTATCCCGCATTTTAACAGGAAAAGCCTTCATTAAATGATGAGGTAAGTTTTTTCCATCTTTTAACAAGTAAAATAAGATAAATGGCATCGTAATAATCGCCACAAGTACATTCGTTACTGCTCCAACAACACTACCTAACCCATTAAATGTTGAATTAAGCATAGTATTTAATTGTCCAGTTACTGACTTCACTAAATCTTCATTCGTACTTGAAATTTGTTGCTGTAATTGTGACAAAAGATCACTACGCAACCAGTGGTCAACTTCTTGATTTGCTCGTTTCCAATAAGATGGCCAGTTGTCAATAAAGCTCATTGTTTGTTTTTGCATTAGCGGAATTAAAATAGCCACACCCCACACAATCAAACCAATAATAATAATAAAGACAATTGTAATTCCAACTGTTCTAGGTACTCTTCGTTTCTCTAACCAATCAATTAAAGGATTGATTAAATAATACAAGATTCCGGCCATTACAATAGGCAAACCAATAACACCGAAAAAACTTGCTATTGGTTCAAATACGTAACTTATTTTTGATAAAGCAAAGATATTTAGTAAAATCAATAAATTCACCAACAAGATGGTGACAAACTTATTATTTAAAAACCAGCGCCAAAACCATGATAGCGTTTTGTGGCTAACGGTTTTTTCTTTTATTTCATTCATCCTTTAGCCTCCTACTTTATTTGGAGCAACTTTGACTATTTCTATCAGTCGTTTTGATAGCTGATTTTCATTCCCAGTTTAAAATCAGGTAAGCGATGAGGCGTTAGATAAATACCATTGCCCAACATATCTTCAGCAGGGACTTCAGAAAAGCTCAAAGTAATATGCCCAATACTATTTAAATTATCAGTTGCTAATACTCCAACTGCTTCAATTGTATACGCTTCTTCATCAAACAAAATCGTTTGACCCACTTTTAAATCTGCCTGTTCCGCATTTTCAAATTCTTGAATAACAGATACTTCTCGAATATCCTCAGTTGCCCCTTCACCAAATAAAATAATAATTGGGTCTTTTTGACTGATTGCTTGTGGTCCAATACTTGTTACTGTTCCAATTAACATGTAATACCCTTCTTTCTTCTCCAATTTGATTCTTCCTTTATTTTATCATAGAATGATTTCCATTTGTTAGCTTTATAACTTTATCTTTACTGAATTAGAAAAATTCAAACAAAAAATGACTTTTAAAATATGTAAAGTTTCCTTGACACTTTTAAATTCCTATGGTAAGTTAAAAATAAATAGAAATCAACTAATGGAGGTGCCTATGCCTGTTATTAATAACGTAAAAAAAGTGAGAAAAAAAAATCGAATTTCTCAAAAACAGCTTGGAATAGATTTGGAAGTTTCTCGGCAAACAATTAATGCTATTGAAACGGGAAAATACAATCCCAGTTTAGAATTGGCATTAAAAATGGAAAACTATTTTCATGTTGATTTTCATGACTTATTTACTTTGAAGGAGGAGGAAGAATGAAAAAAAATCAAAAAAACTTAGTAACGAAAAAATATGTAACCACTAGAGCTCTTGGATTAATGGCTTTTTATTTTTGGTTAAATGTGAATTTCACTATTTTTTCAAGTGAAAAAATCGAACTTTCTACTTTAGTTAAAGAGGTTTACTCAAATACAATTTGGCTTTTAATTTTAATTCCGCTAGTTAGCCTAGGTATTTTATACATTAAGCCCATAAAAAAAATACATGAAAACTATCTAAAAAAGCATCTAAATGACGAACGTAAACAAAACCTTCGCTACAAAATTTATTTTTATGCAGCTTTCACATTGGTTTTATTCATACCTGTTATTGGTTTAATTCTAAAATCAACTAACTATACTCAACTAAACTTAAATAATCTTGGAAATTCCTCAGTTCTTTTCATCGCAGTTATTGTGATAGCAGTAGAACTTATAATCGAAAAAATTTAGTTTAGTCTCCACTTGCTACCTTTACTGATCTCGTCTAATTAATAGCGCATACTTATTTTTTATCTCAATTTCATATTCGTTCAATCCATGAATTATTTTTTGTTCTAATTTTCCAATTCCATTTTTTAAATAAAGCTTTCGCTGTACATTCCAACTAATTAGCCAAAATAGCGGACCACCTATAAACCAGACAAAATTATCAGTCTTTGTTCGACAATACTCAATTAAATCAGGCAATTGCTCAACTACTTTTCCAGTAAAAACATACTCTTCATCTCGTTTAGATAACGCTTTATAGAATAATTCCAGATCATTAAATTCCATTTCCTAATCCTCCCCTTTCCTTTTTCTAATTATATCAATACTAGAAGAAAAAACAAACAGGGCTTATTTTTTCTTCTGGCTACAGCAAGAATGCTATTTTATTCGTAAGAATCATTTTTTCAACAAAGATTACAATTCCTTTACAATTGTAGCAATTCATTGCAACGCTACCATGTGACTGCTATGATAAGTTGGAGTCAATATACTATGGACTAAGCTATCGGAGGAATTAACTATGTCATTGAGATCATCTATTAAAGATTCTCATTTATTTCTAAATCGACACAAAACTGAAGTCAATTTAACGCATCCTAGTTTTTCAATTAGTATGCAAGAAGAAAATATTGTCACAACTATTTCCCTAAATAAAGAGCATCCTGTATACTTTAAGGGCTTTTTTATTGTACATCGTGAAACCGGGGAACGTTATACTTTTCCCGCAACCGAAATCGATCATACAACCTTTTCTTTTAAATTTAATTTAACTGAATTTATTCATACACATATCCCTCAAGGTGGACGGGAGCATTTTGAGCTTTACATGACCATCAGCTATTTTATTGAAAATCAATGGTTAGATAAAGAAGAGCCCCTTTCTTTGGATTTATTTGAACAGTTTAATTCCTTTGGATTAACTCAATTCAAAGATCGTGAAGATAATATTTTCCCATATTTTAGTCGTAAAACTAATGGATTCTGTTTTACAGTTAACGTTCCTGTACGTAGTCTTCGCTATATTCAAGGTAGTGAGATTTCTGCTTTGAAAACAAAGGAACAAAAAATCAATATTTATGGAACGATTCGTTCAAAAGCATTTGCGATTAATCGAATTGATACCATTATGGTGGGGAAAAAGACCGGATTAAAACGTAGAATTCATTCAAATGTTCTTCTAGATCGTCTTGATTCTGGCAGTCATTTATATCATTATGATTATCATATTTTAGTAGATACGAAAGAATTTGCTAAAGAACTATTATTAACTGATTTCCCTGATGATGATTTTGACATTTATTTTGAAGTCTATTTAAATGGTTTATTTGAACCAACAGTTATTCGTGTTGGCAATCCACAAAAAATTAAATCAAAATGGATTTACAAAAATGCTTTCTATAGTTATGGAAATACTACTTATACATTTGCACCTAATTTTACTAGTAATTCTCAAAGTCTTTCGATCTGTGTCACACGAATGGAAAAAGCTGTTTTTGCTTATTTCCGTGAAATGCTTCTATTATTTTGGTTTATCCGCCCTTTCTACTTAAAACGAAATATTTGGGTCATTGGAGAAAAGCCAGATACTGCAACTAACAACGGGTTTGCTTTTTATCAATATATGCGAGAAAATCATCCTGAACGTGAAGTTTACTATATTCTTGATGATCTCTCACCTGATTATGAAAAAGTTGCACACTATGGAAAAGAGCATGTTCTGTCTTTCAAATCAAAAAAACATATCTGGCATTTATTTATGGCTCGAGTTATTTTAACAGCTTACTATCCACATGAGATTTATCCAACTCGTACACAACAACTAATAAATTTCATACGTGGGAAAAAGGTCTATCTACAACATGAGATGTTAGGGTTACAGAATGAAATCAATACATTAGGGCATCGTTCGTTACAATTTGAAACAGATTTATTCTTAATCAGTTCCAAAAACGAACAACGTTTAGCAATCAATACATTGGGCTATCCTATAAATCGTGTGGCAATTACTGGTTTAGCTAGTTTTGATTGGTTATTTGATTCTACTAAAAAAACCAGTGAAAAACAGCAACTTTTATTTTTCCCTGTTGACCATGAAACTGGTTTGCATTTTCAAACAGAACTCATTGATGTTTTAGCTCAAAATTATTTAGCCTTTTTAACAAGTGTAGAATTTCAAAAGTATTTAACTACAAATCAGCTTCAGTTAGCAGTTGCACTACCCGATGCCTTCCAAAAATACGCTGCGCAATTTCAACAATTAAATGCCACAATCTACTTCCAATCTTCAATGAATACAGTTGATGTCTTAAAAGAAAGTAAATTGATGATTACCGATTATGCTCCAGAAGCTTTTGAATTTAGTTTCTTAGCTAAACCAGTCTTCTTCTATCAAATCGAAACTCATTTCCAACAAGAAACTGACGATGACGTGCATTTAAATCAAACTTATCAAAATGAATTACCTGGTGAAATCGCAACAAATGAGTCGGCTCTTCTTCATTTATTAAGTTTAGCTGAGGCAACAAATTTTGCATTGAGTAAGAAGAATAAACAAAAAGCTGAATTATTGATTGAATATCGTGATACGAACTCAAGACAGCGTATCTTTGAAACCGTTGAATCCTTTACCAAGGGCATTTTTAGAAATAATGGCTCTTTGTCAAATCGTGTTGGTGAAGAATCAATTGACTAAAATCATGGAATAGGTGAGGAATTTTAGTTCTTCACCTATTTTTCTTTTCTCTTGTTTTGGGTTAAACGTTCTCCTTGAATGAGATAAATTCGTGTACGAAAGTTGATAAAGTTCCGGTACCCATAGGCAACTCGTTTAATGACTTTAATTTTATTGTTTAGCCCTTCAACGATTCCATTAGAATAAGGAAGATGAAGAGCATTTGAAATGCCTTCCTTATGCTTTTTAAAGAAAGTCAGTATCGGGTAAGCTCTTTGGTAATTGGTCGATTAAATCGAAAAATAACTCACTATTTTTACAAAGTATGGCATACTTAAGCAAGTGCATTTCATCATAGGCTTGTTTGAGAAGTGGATGATAGGTTAAGAGTTCATCCATGATATCTTTTTGGCAGAGTGGTCGTTTAAACAAGCGATTATAAGAACATTTTTCTGTGTCTAACTGATTGGAATCTTTAAAAAATAAGGACCAGTATCGTTTTAAACGACGATACTTTTTTGCATCCTCATTAAATTAATATTTTTTCCACACTTTAAGTAGATATATTTATAGTTATATTTGTAATAGATAAAAAAGATGTACCTAACAGGTACTGATAACTACTAGTAGATAATAATTATAAAATAAATAACGTTCATTTTGTAGAGTGGTAGCACTTATGATAAAATTAAAAATGTCATAATTGTAAATGTTTTAATTTATGATATACATTCAAAAAAATACATTAACCGTAAATTTATTAACTTACAGGAGGATTTTATGGAAGAAAAAGTAACCACTAATTCACCTATTGTTACCATGGTAACAATAGGGATGACTGAGTCAAGCTCTCATGTTTCATTTGATGTAAAAAAAGACATTTCATATTCTAAAAGTACTGCTGTAACAATTTTATCCGAATGTTTAGGAGACATGAAAAAAGCGACTACACAATTTAAGTCAGCCATTAAAGTGGATATTGGAAATTTAGTGAAGATTCATGAAGCGATTCAAAAAACAGATGAAAATTTGTAGCCACTTGAAAGAGAGTTGAGAATGAAGAAGAACAGTCGAGTAGTGAACGAAGAGTATTTGGACATAGAAGATGAATTAAAAGGTTTAAAAAAAGCGAATCTTTCAATTGAAAATGCCTATTCAGATTTTCAAAATTATTCGAGAAAAGAGTTCGAGTTATGGGAATCAATTCGCCGATTGAGTAGTGGTACGGAAGCCGAAGCGTCAGTTTTAAGGGAATTTGATTATTTGGAAGAAGAACGTCATTTTTTTTATGGGAAATTAGCAGAAGGCGAAGAGGAGTTAGAACAAGTAATGAAATC
The DNA here is from genome assembly GCF_000744375.1 of Carnobacterium gallinarum DSM 4847. Classification (NCBI taxonomy): domain Bacteria; kingdom Bacillati; phylum Bacillota; class Bacilli; order Lactobacillales; family Carnobacteriaceae; genus Carnobacterium; species Carnobacterium gallinarum. The sequence continues at coordinate 344,430 of NZ_JQLU01000005.1, forward strand.
AAAAATAAAGAAAAGAGTTGAGTTGGAAGAATCTCTTTTTGAAGTCAGAAAAGAGGAAAATAAATGCCACGAATAGATTACCAAGAACTAAAGGATCTTTCTGAGGAAGTTACCAAATTGAGACAAGAAACGGTCTCTTATTTAAAAGAGTACGACAAGTCAAATGATTTATTTACCGAAGATAGGGAGTTATTGGGAGCGGCTTGGTCGTCTGGTAAACAGTATCATGGGCAATATAAGATGATTTCAGATGCTATTTTTAATGCTCTGTACGATTTGGATGATTCGATTAAGAACTATCTAAAAGAATTTAAAAATATCGTGGGAGAAGCTGAAAATAGATTAGATACAGAGGAGTTGCAAGAGTTAGAAAACGATTTAAGGCGTCTTCAAACCCAAAAATTAGAATTTATGGAAGCTATGGCAGAAGTGTTCAAAGACGTTCCAGTATTAAAAGAATTTTTTGGGAATAATACGATGAACGGACGAATGAAAGAAATCGAGGTGTTGAAACACTATGAACACTTTGAAAATACAACACAAGGGAATTTTGATGGTGTCAAAGAAACCATTCAAGCGATTTTAGAAGGATTGGCGTATTTAGGTCAAAGTAAACATTTTGAGAGCGGGGCAAGTGGGTATCGTGTTGAGGACATTTCGGGAAGTAGTTGGTATAAACACATATCTGGTTACAATAAAGCCAACGAAAAAGATCGTTATGAAGTCAAAGAAGTGAAGACAAAATATGGTACGTTTTATCAAGTGTTGAAAAATGGAAAAGTTGATAAAGATGCAACAGAAGCTTATAATGAAATTTTATTGGAAGAGCAATGGGATGATGTAAAAGATAAAGTGAATACGGCAAAAGATGTCGTTGATATTCTGTCCTATTTAATTGGAAATACGGTAAAAGTTGTCGGAGGTGGAACAACTGCGATAGTGGGTGTAGTTGGGATTACAGGCGCTTATGCGGTTGTAGAGCTTGCGAGTGGTGGAACAGCAACTATTTTTCTACCAGGAGTTGCGACAGCAGGTGTAGCAGTGGCAGGAACTGGAACAGCGATAATGGTAGATGGGCTAAACGGTTTTCAAAATGGTTATGAAGGCAATGTGATGTTTTCCAATAATGGGAAGATTACGAGCAAGACTTTTGGTAAACCGATTGAAGTACCACTTAATGGGACAAAAAGAAAATTAAGAGTAGATGCAGAACCAGATGGAAATAAAATTCAAATTCAATCTGGTGGCGGAAAAGACTCTTTTAAAGATGACCGAATTTTAATTGAGTTAATTACAGATAAGGCTAGTATTTTAAAGCAAATTGAGCCAAGTTTAAAAAAGAAACTTAGTAAAGGTAAACTAGAGGAATTAGTTAATAATATTTGGAAGGCTTATATTTGGCTAACAACAAAATAAGGAGGATAAAATGAAAATTTATATACAAGTTAAAGAACCAGTTATAAATTTAAAATATCGAGGATTAGCAGAGAAAATGTGGTTCAGTCGTTATATCCATAAAAAACTAGAGATATCTCATGGAGGTAATACTGAAACTTTACAAAATAATTTTTCACTTTCTTTGAAATGGGATAAGAGTTTAAATGATGAAAGATGGAAAGAAAAGAAAACTTTTTTTTCTGTAGAATATATTATGCTTGATCCAATTAGAAATAAAACAATGCTTTATATTGAAACGAAGCACATCAATATTCTAACAGTAGATAAACGAGCTCTATACACCATGGTATGCGAACTTGCAAAAGAGGTTCAAGGAACGATCAGTGATGACAATGAAGAAAATTGGTTAACACTTGAAGAATTTAAAGAAAAGCATCAAGAAATATTAAACTTAACATTTGAAGAAGCGAATGAAATTAGTTTAAAAGAAGTGGAAACAATGATTCCATTAGATGAACCTGAAGAAAATGAAGTTGATTACTCATGAAGAATAAAGTAAAAAAATAAAAAGAAGTTAGCAAGGGAAACCTCAACATTTGGTGGTGAAAAATCAACTTGAGATGACAGAATTGACATAAAAGATATTACGGATAAGTCAAGTATAGAAGGCTTAATTCCAAAACAAGTGAAGCGAAGTTTAAGTAAAGGAAAACTTGAAGAGCTAATCAACAATATTTGGAAAGCTTATGTTTGGCTAATATCAAATAATGACTTTAATTTTATTGTTTAGCCCTTCAACGTTTCCATTAGAATAAGGAAGATGAAGGGCATTTGAAATGTCTTCCTTATGCTTTTTAAAGAAAGTCAATTTCTTACGAAACCAATCAGGTAAGCTCTTAGGTAATTGGTCGATTAAATCGAAAAATAACTCACTATTTTTACAAAGTATGGCATACTTAAGCAAGTGCATTTCATCATAAGTTTGTTTGAGAAGTGGATGATAGGTTAAGAGTTCATCCATGATATCTTTTTGGCAAAGTGGTCGTTTAAACAAGCGATTATAAGAACGTTTTTCTGTGTCTAACTGATTGGAATCTTAAAAAAATAAAGACCAGTATCGTTTTAAACGACGATACTTTTTTGCATCCTCCGAGTCGCTTTTCTTTAAGTGATTCATTAGCTGGCATTCATATCCATCACCAAGTATTTTACATGGAGTCGTGCCTTATGAGAATAACGCATAAAATGAGCGATTAGATGTGGTAGTTTTCGGTCTTCAAGAATATCAATGAGCTGATGAGTTTCTCCATCTACACAAATAAAACTCATCGCACCTGAGACAGACTTCATGGATTTGAATTCATCTACACAAAGAACTTCGGGTAAAAATAGCTTTTCAATGCGTTTTTTTGATTGAATGACTGTAAAATACGAACAACGGTTGTGCCTGAAACATCTCGTGTTTGCCCAATATATTTACGAGATAGATTTTCGGTTAAGTCTAACGCAATTTGATGTTTTAAAGATGCCGCAAGGTGATCTTTTGGTGCAACAATGGATGTTTTTGCACTAAAAGTTGAGCCACATTGATGACAGAGAAAGCGCGTTCGTTTCAAAGCAAGTTTTGTTGTATAGTGGTTGATTCGTGGAAGTTGAGTTTCGGTTCAGTAAGATCCATATCGAATAAGTTTTTCTTGGTTTTGATTTCCACAATGGTCACAGTGAGAAGGATGGTAGTCCAGTTTTCCATGAATAATAAAAAGCGTTTGTCCATTTACCACTCGTTCTTCTAAAAAATTTTTTCAAAATGAAGATTTTTTTCTGTTAATCCAAGTAATTTTCGCGTATCATGATTCATAAGGACATCCTCCTGATGATTTTGTTTTGGTCGACTTTATTTTACCAATTGGATGTCTTTTTTTGTAGTGAAACGCAAAGAAGTGTTGGCGAGTGTTTCACTCACCAACACGATATATTATAGAACCAAAATAAATTGACCAAATAATAGAGTGTGATGAAGTCCATCTGAGAACTAACACCAGATGGACTTCATCACACCTATTTTATTTATTGCTAAAAAATAAGAACTTTTCGACTTTTTCTCTATGGATTTTCATTTTTATGTTATACTTAAAAATGAATTGAATACGCAATCATAGGGGGAATGAACCATGAAGGAAACAATGTTTTTAGGAACATATACAAAACGTGAAAGTGAAGGTGTGTACTCAATCACCTTAGATACTGAAAAACAACAGCTCGAAGAGTTAACATTAATTGCTAAGGCTGATGGTCCAACTTATGTCGGTTTATCAGAAAACCAAGATATTTTATATGCAATTGATAAAGTGAATGGCGATGGTGCGCTTTCTTCATTTAAAAAAGATGATTCTGGTAATTATCAATTAGTAGCCTCTGTCTCAGCTCCTGGCGCTCCACCTTGTTATGTAGGTGTAGATGATCAACGCGGTTTTCTTTATACTGCCAACTACCATAAAGGTGAAATTGCTGTTATTAAAACCGATAAAGATGGCAATCTGACATTGTTAGATACTGTTACTCATACTGGTTCTAGCATTCACGAAAATCAAGCTGGGCCACACGCTCACTATTCTGATTTAACACCAGACCATAAGTATATTGTCGCTTGTGATCTTGGGACTGATGCAGTTTATACCTACTCTGTTTCAACAGATGGAAAATTAACTGAAGTAAGTCGTTATGATGCTAAACCTGGAACTGGACCACGTCATATTGTCTTTAATCCAAATGGCAAAGTTGCTTATTTATTTGGTGAATTAGCAAGTGTTATTGTTGTCTTAGCTTACGATGCAACAACAGGTACTTTCTCAGAATTACAAACAATCTCAACTATTCCAGAAGAATTCACTGATTTTAATGGTGGTGCAGCAATTCGTGTTTCAAAAGATGGCAAATTCTTATATGCTTCTAATCGTGGTCATGATTCGATTGTTGTCTATAAAATTTCTCCAGATGGAACTACGTTAGAGCAAATCCAATTAATTGCTTCTGAAGGAAAAATTCCACGTGACTTCAATCTTGATCCAACAGAAGGATTCATTATTGCTGCTCATCAAGATTCAGATAACCTAACTTTATTTGCTCGCAACAACGAAACAGGCTTATTGAGCTTAATTCAAAAAGATGTGTACGCACCAGAATGTGTATGTGTTTATTTCTAAATAACTGATCTAAAGGATTGAGAATTCTCTTCTCAATCTTTTTTAATTGGGAAAATTTCCTTTTTTTCTTATTTAAAACAGCTTTTTTCCAAAACTTTCCTTTTTTTAAATTCGCCTCTTTTTTATGATACTATAATAATTGAAGTTTTTTTATAAAAATAGAATCGACCAAAAGGAGTTTAAAAAATGAAAAAGAAAACAAAATTAGTGATACTTAGCTTGACTTTAACAGCAGCTTTATTCGTATTACCTGGTTGTCAGCAAGCGCAAAAAATGATGGATGATACTAAATCTGAGGCAAAGAAGATTACAAATTCAGCAAATACTGATATCGATAAATACAATCAATATATGGATATATTGAATGCTTTAAGCGCCAGCGGAGAGTTAACTACTCTTGAGACTGACTACCTATCAAAATTATCTGATGAGAACGGCAATTATGTTCAAGAAAATGTTGAAACTTTCTTCATCAATGTACCTTATGCTTTATCAAACCAGATATTGGAAAATGCTACAGATATCCCTGATACGAAACCTAAAATGGCAGTTGATGCTGATGCTAAAAAATTAATTCCTGCAATGGAAAAAGAAATTGATTTATTTACTCAGATTACTAGTTATTATTCTGAAAAAGATTATGTAAATGATGATTATAAAAAAGGCAAAGAATTACATGCACAAATTATCGAAGCAATCAAAGCAACTCGAATTCCAGCAGACACTTTCAAAATAGGGATGTCTAGTATCATTGAAGAGAAAACAAAAAAAGAACGCGCTGATGCTAAAAAAAATAATAATAAAGTTCAACTTGCTTTATTGGATTCAATTGACGCCGCAGATGCCCTACTAACTGAAGTTGATAACTATACAGAAGCTCTAAACAAGCTAGATGATGAAACAGATTGGGAAAATCTTACTGAAGAAGACGTCGAAAACATTCAACTTCCTACTCCAAATGTTGAAAATTTAACTGCATTAAATGAAAAATTAAGTGCATCAATGGAAAAATTAGCTAACTTTACTGATAAAGAAATCAAAGAAGATGGTTATTCTTTAAGTAATGCTTCTAGTATTAATTTATATGTTAATACTGGTAAAAATTTAAAAACAAACGTTAATGAATTAATCCAATTTACTAAAACAAATACATTAACATTAGACAATGCTTTTCCAGAATATTTCTATAAATCCTACGATAAACTCATCAATGATTACAATGAAATAGTTAAATAAATAAAAAACCATTCTAACAAACACTGTTAGAATGGTTTTTTTTACTTAAAAATAACAAAATTAAAAATAATAATAGAAAAGTGTTGCAATTTTTTTAGTTTAGCTTTATACTTACTTTAAGTAAGTTAGTGATTTAAAACAAGTTCTACTTACCTATTATAGAATAAGGAGTTGAATTCATTGATTAATAAAATTCATCACGTTTCAGCTATCGCAAAATCAGCTGAAAGGACAACTTATTTCTATACGACTATTTTAGGATTGCGTTTAGTCAAAAATACCGTCAATCAAGACAATACCCAAATGCGTCATTTGTTTTTTGGTGATTATCTTGGATCTCCTGGTAGTCTGCTAACCTTTTTTGAAATTCAAAAAGTTGGTCATCGTCAAGATTTAAAATCTTATTTCTCAACAAATTATCTGGCGATTCCCAAAGGCAGCTTAGATTTCTGGCAACAACGCTTCACTGAATTTAAGATTGAGTTTCAATTAAAAAACCAGCAACTTGTAGTCCGAGATTTTGATGATTTTGAACTGACATTGGTAGAAGTTGATGAACAAATCAGTGAAGAAAAAGCAACCCGTCACACCTCAATTCCACGAGATGCACAAATTATTCGTATATTAGGAACAAGCTTAGTCGTAGAAAAACCAACCGAAACAACAGAATTTTTTAAAAACTTTTTAAATCTTTCCTATTCAAATGACCGATTTGCTGATTCTGTAAGAGGTGATTTTACATTAGTCGAAGAAAGCCAGGCAACTCGAAAATCACGAGTAGGTCGCGGAACAATTGACCATGTCGCCTACAGCGTCGAAACCTTTCATGAATTGGAAGAACTTTATCACAAAGCACAAGAACTGAACTTAGTCATTGAAAAATTTCTTAGCCGAGGTTATTTTAGTAGCTTATATCTTAGAGAACCAAGTGGTTTACGAATTGAAATAGCAACTGAAGAACCAGGATTTCTCATTGACGAAGAGCTTGAACATTTAGGCGAACATTTAGCTTTACCAGATTTTCTAGAACCACAAAGAAAAGAAATTGAACTTAAATTGGAGGAATTATAAATGAACAACTTAAAGGGAATTCACCACGTAACAGCAATGACTAGTAGTGCCGAAAAAAATTACAAATTTTTCACAGAAGTATTAGGTATGCGTTTAATTAAAAAAACAGTCAATCAAGATGATATTCAAACCTATCATACATTTTTCGCAGATGACCGTGGGAGTGCTGGAACAGATATGACATTCTTCGATTTTCCAGGAATCCCTAAAGGAATAAAAGGAACTGATTCGATTTCACGTACATCCTTCCGCGTTCCAACTGATGCAGCCTTAGACTATTGGGTTGATCGTTTTAATGAATTTGATGTGAAACACGATGACATCCAAGAACGCTTCGGCAAGAAGACTTTAGCTTTTTCTGATTTTGACGATCAATATTATCAATTGATTTCTGATGAATTCAATGAAGGTGTCCCTGCTGGAATTCCATGGCAAAAAGGACCAGTTCCTTATGAATTTGCAATCGTTGGATTAGGTCCAGTCTTTCTAACAGTATCTGCTTTGGAACCAATGAAAATCATGTTGCAACAAATTATGGAATTTACTAAAGTTACGGAAGAAAATGGCTTCCATTTATTTGAAGTTGGTGAAGGCGGAAACGGTGCTCAAGTTATTGTTGAAGAACGTACAGATTTAAATCCTGCTAGAGAAGGTTTTGGAAATGTTCATCATGTAGCCTTCCGTGTTGCTGATCGTGCTGTTTTAGAAGAATGGATTGAACGTATTCGTTCATTTAATTTACCACAATCTGGTTATGTTGATCGTTTCTACTTTGAGTCTTTATATGTTCGTGTCGGTCCAATTTTATTTGAATTCGCGACAGATGGTCCTGGATTTATGCAAGATGAACCTTATGAAACAGTTGGTGAAAGCCTATCTCTACCACCATTCTTAGAAAGTCAACGTGAATATATCGAAAGCCGAGTTCGCCCATTCAATACAAAAAGGAGTGAATAATCTGATGGAACATTTCTTTAAATCTGGAACTAATGCTAGTGCACCACCACTATTACTGCTTCATGGTACTGGTGGTGACGAACACTCTTTGATCGATCTTGCTACCGCTCTTTCCCCTGATTCGGCTATTCTTTCTTTAAGAGGACCTCATTCAGAACAAGGAGCAAACCGCTTCTTTCGCCGTTTCGCTGAAGGACAGTTTGATTTAGAAGATTTAGAAATTCAAACAGATCTTCTGTTAGCTACAGTTAAAGAACTTTCATTGAAACATGGACTTGTCTCAGATGATTTAGTTGTTATTGGCTATTCTAATGGAGCTAATATCGCAGCTCATGCGATGTTAGAGCGTGAAAATAGTTTCCAAACAGGCATTCTATTTCATGCAATGTCTTTAGGAAAACATGAAGCTAGTTTTGATTTGACAAATAAAAACGTCTGGTTATCAGCTGGAGTCAATGATCCAATCGTCCCTAAATCAGAATCTGATGCTTTAATTAAGGCATTTGGTAATCGTGGCAGTGTTGTGGAAACATTGTGGACAACTACAGGACATCAATTAACCTACGATGAAGTATTAGCTGCTAAACAATGGTTACAACAAAAACTAGCTGCAAATGGTGAGTCCCATGATTCATTATAATAGTGATGATTTAACAGCAAAACAGCAATATAAATTTTTAAGTGGTAGCATTGTCCCAAGACCAATTGCTTGGATTACAACATTAACCGCTGATGGAAACACTGTAAATCTAGCACCTTTCAGTTTCTTTAGTGGTGTATCAAATGAATTGCCTTTAGTCTCTATTGCCATTATTAGAAAAAATGGCGAATTAAAGGATTCTGCTAGAAATCTACTTGCAACGAAAGAAGCCGTTATTCATATTGTTGACGAAACCTTAGTTGAACAAATGAATCAAACTTCTGCAAATTTACCTGCCGACCAAAGTGAAGCCACCTTAGCTAATCTGACCTTAATTGATAGTCAATCAACTAAAGTTCCTAGCCTTGAAGCAGCCAAAATTCGTTTTGAAGCTAGTTTATATAATCATTTGCCGATTACAAATGAAGCAAATGAAATTATCACAGATTTATTTATTTTAAAAGTAAGTGATTTTTACTTTGCCGATTCAGTTTTCAATTCAGAAAAAGAGTATATTTTAACAAAAGAATTAGCGCCAGTCGCTCGTTTAGCTGGAAATAATTACGCAACGTTAGCTGAAGAATATACGATTGTACGACCTAGTTAAAAAAAATAATGCCTTGAAAAAGTTAGCGATACACGACTAATTTTTTCAAGGCTTTTTGCTTTGTCTATCGATAGTCGTAAAATAAAGGACATTTGGTTGAAATTTGTAAAGAATAGACCAGCCTAAATTGTATGATTAGAATATAGAAGAAACTGCCTGAAATTCATTTTTGCAAATGGAAATTCCAGACAGTTCCTTCCTTCAATTAAAGTACATTCCACTGACTATTCTCAATAAACTGATCCGCTTCATTGTTAGCTAGCTGAATAATTTCAGCAGGATACTCCATTAGTGAAAGCAATTTAATTGCATTTCTAGTAGTTGCAGCGCCTTGATGAACTTGGTAGTCAAAGAAAATATCTTCATCTGTCACAGTTTCTCGGAAATGAACATTGTCGCAATCATTTTTCAGGATTTCCGTTAATTCAATATCATGTGTAGCAATAAAAGCTAGTACATTTTGTTGAGATAGCCAATGAACGATTGCTGCAGATGCTGAGATTCGCTCAATGGTGTTAGTTCCCTTTAATATCTCATCTACAAAACAGAGACATGTTGTTTCTGGACTAATCTGAGAAATCATGCGTTTTAATGATTTTATCTCAGCAATAAAATAACTTTCCCCTGCAAATACGCTATCCTCCACAGCCATAGAAGAAATAACTAATGATGATTTCAACTGAATTTCTTCAGCAAATGCAGTATGGATTGTTTGAGCTGTAATCGTCGATAGCGCAATTGATTTTACATACGTTGATTTCCCAGAAGCATTTGAACCCGTCACTAATGTATTTTTCTGCCAATCAACTGGGTTTGCTACTGGTTTTGATAATAATGGATGGTACACATTTTCTGCTAGAACTTGCGCATGTTGACCAAAAGTTGGAACTGTCCAATAAGGCAATTGTTGTCTAAAACTTGCGACACCACAAGCTGAATCTAAGCGCCCTAGAATTTCCCATAACTCTAACAAAGTTTCTTCTTTTTTTACTAAAACTTTCATCACTCGTTGGTAATTAATAAACGGTAGCAAAAACAGCATATTCAAATATTCTACGATAAAATCTGTTTCTGGCGTTCCTGTTTTTGTTAACACCCCACTGGCACCTTTTTTAGCACCTTTTAACTTATGATAGCAGGCAGTTAACTGGTTTTTCTCAGGAGACTCTATCTTAGATAATTGGCTGGCTGCTTGAATCATACCTGATATATAGTTCAGGGCATTTAATTCTCGCTCCACTTTTTCTTTTTTAGTATAATAGGTAATAATATTGAAAAGTAAACAAGCAACTAAAGCACCTATTCCTAAATAAACATTCACAAACAAGAGAAACAAACTCAAAATAGGCAACACTCCTAGAACATAGTACAGGCTCCCATTTGGCAACTGATAATTACGTGCATTATATAAATAAGCAGCCGTTTGATTATGATCTTTTTTCCCTAGCATGGCCAAATGAAATTGAATTTTTTGACGTTCAGAAGGATTTTCTGTCATAAATGTTGTTAATTTTTCAAATTCAGTTAACTTATCCGTATCCAGCTGAATTTCACGCATCATCCCATATAAGTATTCTGAACCTACACTTGAATACGTTCGATTAACAGCACGATACACCGATTCTAAATCCAAATCATACCAAGTTCCATCGTCTACTATATTTTTAGACGGGTGGTATTTTTGTTTCATTTTCCAATATATCTCCACACTATTTAGTTGATCCACTCCTAATTTCGTCATAGGAGCTTGCCCCCAGCCAGATTTAATCTCATTTTTTAACCGTTCTTTACCAATGAAAGAAAGAATCTGAGTAAATAAAAAAATGCCAAGTATCGATCCAGCAATGTAAATCCCAATAATCATAGTTGTTTCCTCCTATTTTCAAGCCATTCTACCTAGATATCTAAAGCAAAAGACACCTCTTAAAAGCTAAAAGGTGTCTATTTTTATTACATCTATCTTTATTATACTGTAAAAGATAGCCATTTTTCTTTAATTTCACCAAATGAAACTGGTTTTGCAAAATAAAATCCTTGATAAATATCACAATTCAGCCCATCCATATACTCAACTTGCTCCAATGTTTCTACTCCTTCAGCTACAACACGAATCCCTAATTTATGTGCCATCTGAATCACACCATCCACAATTACTTGAACTTTAAGATCTGTCAAAATCTTATTGATGAATAAACGATCCAATTTCATAATATCAATTGGCAAAATATACAAATAGGACAATGAATTAAAACCTCTGCCAAAGTCATCCAAGCTAATTTTAATACCTAATTCTTTCATTTCAGCCAAATTACCCAGGGCTACAGTAAAATCAGGAAACTCACTACGCTCTGTAATCTCAATTTCAAGATTCTCTGGATGAATTAAGTCAAATTTTAGTAAATTCAAAATTCGTTTAATATGGTTCTTACTCACTAATTCACTGGAATTCATGTTAACTGATATGGAAAAATCCAAATTCACTAACTCAGGTGAATTTAAGGCCCTCACAACTTCATGAAAAAGGAAAATTTGCATTCGTTCCATTTCACCAATTGCAAGAACGATATGTAAAAAAGCATCTGGCAGTAACAATTCATCATTAACTTTTAAACGCATTAAAGCTTCAGCACCAATAATTTTTCTGCTTTTATTTTCAAATTTAGGTTGATAATAGAGTACATAGTTTTGTTCTTGAATAGCTAATTTAATTTCAGTTTCACTAATTTTACTTTTCATTGAAGCTTCCCTACTTTCTCTCTCATTTCCTAAACCAATACTTAAGAGTCTATATAATAGCATATACTTATACTAATAAAAACGGTAACAAAGGTCTGGTCCAACTTTCCCCGATGATGTTAGATATTCTTCCCTTGTTACCATTTTAACATAAAATAATGAAAGATAAATAGATATTTATACATTTAAATAACATTTTCACTAATTGTGTCATGGATTTCTGACTAAAAATTAGCGGCTTTCAATCTTCGCCAATCGCAACCAATTATAATAACCATAGCTACTATTAAATAAAAATGCTGTCCACATTGCCACCATACTAGCATTACCAGCGACAATCCAAAGAGCAATTGAGAAAACATTGACAACAATCCATAACAGCCATTGTTCTTTATAACGCCATGTCATTAAAATTTGAGCAACAACACTTAACGACGTAGTAATACTATCTAAATAAGGGCTATTGCTACCAAAATAGGCTAACATACTCCCAAATAAATACCAAGAAACAATAACAGTAACAATTGTTATCACCCATTGTTTTAGACTCAATCCCTTAACCTCAACTACAGAATTATCCTTCTCGACTTTCGTTGTCATATTTTTTCGCCAAACACTAACACCAATTATCTGCATGATAAAATAGAATAAATTTAATAACACTTCTCCATACAAAACATATTCAATACTTAGCAATAAATATAAAGAAATCTGAATAAATCCAAAGAAATAGTTACTAATCTTTCCCTTCGCCACAAACGTCACACATAAAACACCACTAATTCCAGCAATAACTCCCATTAGACTTTCCGGATTAAAATAAAAAACTACTACTTGTAACAACAGCAATAAGCAAATATATATTTTCTCAAAGTTAGTCCATCCACTAAATAATTCGCGCCTTATCTTTTCTACCATCTGTCATCGTCTCCTTTTATTTTGACTATTTTTCTTACAATTGGTCAATAACGTTGCGCGCCTCCATAAAAATCTGATTGGCATCCCCTGTCAAAATTGTGTATTTCTTTTTCGTTGCCTCTAAACGTGTCTTCATTTGTTGATAAATCTCCCAACGCTGACTTTCATAATTACGTGTTCCATCTTGAATGAAATCCAAATCAGGCTGAATTAATAAATAAGCATCGTAACTTTCATCTTCAGCAATTGCATTTAATACAGCCAATTCTTGTGCTTCATACATACTTAACCAGACCTGAGTCACAATCGTTTCTGTATCGATAAACAAATAATTTCTAGCTGTTTTTACTTTCTCCGATTCCTCGGTTTTTTGACGATACGTTAAGGTTCGATAGTCCTCTAAATCAAAAACAGTTCCTAATCCGCCACCATATTCCTCCCATAAAATACGTCCATATTCTTCCACTTTCTCTGTTTGATACCAGTGGGCTAATTTTCTAGTTAACGTTGTCTTCCCGCTACTTTCTGCACCTAAAATCGCTACTCGTTTGACAAAATAAGGACGAACTTCAGCAGGCAGCAGATCCCAAGACTCCTTAATCCCTCTTTCTAAAATAGCCGTTACTGAATTCCCACTAGCCCTTTCCAATGTTTCAATCTGACATCCTGGATAAAGCAGCTTAAAATAGGCTTCATAACTTGATTCTCCACTAAAAATATGAGTAATCGGACCTGTTAGTGCTAGCATTTCTTGACTACTCTTCTTCCAATCCTCATAGTCAAAAGTATTAGGACTTGGCAATGAGAATACCGTTATATGCTCTAAATCCTTAGTAATCATACGCCACCATCGCTCCCTTAAAACAGGAGTAATTGACTTTATTCCAGCCTTTTGATAACGCATAGCTTCAAATTCTTCATCATATAAAATCACAATATAAAGATGATCTACCATAGAATAGGCTTCTAACATACTCTTTACATGTCCTTGATGAACTAGATTAAACTTTCCTGGAAATAATCCTACTTTCATCTCTTCACATCCTCAATTCAAATTTAATTGATACTTATCATAAACATACTGTTTAATTGTTTTACGTGCAAATTGATAACGGTCATAAAAACCTTCTGAATCTGTGGTATCATTGCCAGTTTGATCCAATAAAACCACCTTATCTAGCAGTTGATTGCGCTCAATTTCATCCATAAATAATTGATGCATTTGCCACCGACTTGTGTCGTCAGCATAACTCATATCTCGAAAGGTATCATTGACATACTTTGTAATCGGTGGAATCACAAAGATGATATCCCATTGTTGCTTCGCAATTAATAAATCAAAGCTTGGTGCTAGTTGTTGATATTCCTTTTGATTACAATAATATTTTGTATAGACTTTCGTAACCATTACATCGGTATCTGCAAAAACTAATCCATTATTTTCCTGACTCATAATCGCATTTTTATTTTGCTCAAACTGCCCTGCTCCCATATAGTTAAAGTCATTAATCGTTAATTCTTCATCTCGCACATTGTAATGTTCTTCATAACGTCTCGCATATTCATCCGTATACGGACTGCCAAAACTTAAGGCCAAATCTTGAACTAAAGTTGATTTCCCACCACTTGCTGATCCCATTACTAAAATATTAGTTGAAAAAACCCGACGAAATGGAAAAGCAATATAATTCCAATATTTCATTGGATTCTGTCTGATTTTTGTTCCAGAGATTGGGACAGTTGAGCGATCTACCAATACAACCTGATCCTTTGTACGTGCGGTTAATTCAGCTGCATACTCTTTCTCTCCAACATACCAGGTCATAGTTTCAGGAACGTCGCGGGTAGCTTCCTTAATTTTTAGTTGAACTCCGGCTAACCACTCTGACCAACCATTTGGGTACTCTGGCATGTGGGTTTCATCCAAATAAGTGACAAAAATATTCTCATCCTTAGCAAATAATTCCCGCATATAACGAAATCGTTTTATTAAAGTTAAGCCAACTTCTGTCCCACGATCATTCTCTTTTCCACAAACAACGACAATACAAGCTTCATTTTCTCTTTTGCCTCGTATAATCATCTCCATATGACCTAAATGACATGGAGCAAACGTACCAAATACGATTCCAATTTTTTTCCCATTAAGTGTATTTTTGCTTAATTTACTCATTTTAGTTAACTCCTGTTCTATAAAAGTATTTTTTACCTTTATTTTTCTGTAATAAAACTGAGAGCTTTTCTCTCAGCTAAGGATGTATCCTATTATTTTAAGTAAGGAATATTTAGCGCATAGAATTTTGAAGGTCGTCCTACGCCAGTTGGTCGTTCATCTACTTCCTTCACAAATTTCAATAAATCTTTCTTAAAATTTGAGTGGTCAATCGTACGATAATCAACACCTAAAAATTTTGAAAAAACTTTGCGGGCTTCTGTAATTGTAAAGCTTTCACCAAGCACAGTTAAAACACGAGGCTGATAATACATTTTACCAATAATCCGATTAAAAGCTGTACTAATGATTTTCACATGGTCAAAGGCTAAACGTTCTGGACTTTCATCTAGCATCTCTTCTTTTTTTATATCCACTTGAATCTCAATATCATCAGCACTTAAGCATAATTGATCGCCTTTAAGTTGAATATTAAACCACTTCACATCACTGGCATCATCACCAGCAGTTAATGCTTCTTGATTCAGAAAAGCCAGATAGCTTGTTGTAATCACCCATCCTCGAGGGTCACGGTTTGGTGTGCTAAATGTATAAAGTTGTTCTATATTCAATTCCGTTAATTCCACGCCAGTTTCTTCTTTTGTTTCACGTAAACAACTTTCACCTGTTGATTCACTCGGATTCACAAAACCACCTGGAAGTGCCCATGAATCTTTAAAAGGATGAGCCTTACGCTTGATTAAGAGCATCTTCATCTGATCTTCTTCACGATTGTAAGAAAACATAACATTATCAATCGTAACAGATGGTGTTTCATATTTTGGCAAATCCTGTGACTTATACCATTTGATAAAATCCGCTTCACTTGCTTCTGTTTCATAATATTTTTTTTCTGCTTGAGCATTTTCAAATTGCATTTCGTTCACCTCTTGAATTAATAAAAGTATTTTTTACCTTTATTCTTTTTTTTTAACTATAACACCTATATTTATATCTGTCAAACATTTTCATAAAATGCTCAAGTTACTATCTATATTCTATAAGAACTACTAAAAAAGTAAAGGTTTTTCTTTTGCAAAAGAAAAAGCCTCTTCAAAAATCCATTTGAAAAGGCATTCTCCTAATATTTAAGCTAATTGATGTTCTACAAAACTACGATATAATTCATGATTGGCAACCAACTCCTTATGAGTTCCCATACCAGTAATCTCACCATGCTCAATAAAAATAATCTTATCTGCATGAACAATTGTTGATAAACGATGAGCGATAATAAAGGTTGTCCGCCCTTCCATTAAATTACTTAATGCTTGTTGTACCACACCTTCTGATTGACTATCCAAGCTAGCAGTTGCTTCATCTAACATTAAAATCTTAGGATCTCGTAAAAAAGCACGTGCAATTGAAATTCGTTGACGTTGACCTCCAGAGAGCTTCATCCCACGCTCGCCTACATCGGTTTCCAAACCACTAGGCAATTCACGAATAAATTTATCTGCATACGCTTGTTTCGCTACTGCCCACAGTTGATCTTCAGAGATTTCCAGATCCAATCCATAAATCAGATTCTCACGGATTGTTCCTGAAAACATCGCACTTTCTTGCGAAACATAACCAATCTGACGACGCCAAGAAGAAAGAGAAATATCTGTTAAAGGAGTATCTCCAATAACGATCTGTCCTTTTTGTGCAGTATAGTAACGTTCTAATAAAGAGAACATGGTTGTTTTTCCAGAACCACTAGGACCTGCAAAAGCAATTACTTCTCCAGGATTTGTTTCAAAATTAATATTTTTTAAGATTGGCTCCGTTTCAATGTAATCAAAAGAAACATCCTTCACCTGAATCTTTTGTCCAACAACATCATAGTCCAATCCTTTAGCTAAATCTTCACTTTCCATCGCTAAAATATCACTAATTCGCTCTGTTGCCCCTTTTGCTTTTTGCAATTGAGTAAAGAAAGTAACAAATGACGTCACAGGAAAAATAATTTGGAATAAATACAATAAAAAAGCAAACAAAGTTCCCGTTGACAAGCTACCTTCTTGAACCCGAATCCCACCATAAACAATAATAGCCACAATAAGTGACATCATTACTAAGAAAATAAGCGGACCTAAAATAGCAAACAAACGTGCTTCTTTTAAGCCGAATTTAAAAAGACGATGAATTCCGTCCTTCCCTTTTTTGATTTCTGTTTCTTCTCCATTAGAAGATTTCATTAAACGGATCTCTGATAAAGTTTGACTAACAATTCCCGTAAAATCTGCAGTTTCATTTTGAGTTGCTTTGGAAATCTTAGCCATTCTAGAACCTAATGGCGCCACAAATATTCCCGCTAAAGGAACAGCTATCAGCATAACCAAGGTCATCTTCCAGTCCATAATCATCAAAATCGTCACCGCACCAATAATTGAAATAATCCCATTAATGAATTGAGGAAAATGTTGTGTAATCAATTCCTTCACTAAGGTAGTATCGTTAATCAGACGGCTTACAATTTCACCTGTTTTAGTTTCATCAAAGTACGCTACAGGCAGATGTAATAATTTTTTCCAGACCTTTTCTCGTAAACTTGCTACTGTTTTTTGTCCCATATAGCTAAGCATATAGGTTGATATTCCATCAGCCAGGGCCTGAAAAAGAAATGCTGCTACGATCCCAGCAATCATTAACCCACTTAATGAAGCAAAGGAAAAATCATCAATTAAATTCTTAGTAAACAAAGGAACAAGAAGTCCAATAATTGTAGTTATCAAGCTGAATAGTAGTGCAATGAAGATAAAAATCTTCTTAGGTTTCGTATCATTTAATAGTTGGAAAAAAGTTTTCCATGAAGTCTTTTTATTTGTTTCGATTATCCTCACGTCCTTGCTTAATTTTATCTTTACATTATAGCCTGTATTTACTATTTCTCCTAGCTAATTTCAGTAAAATCATCCTTAAGTAGGAGTCCTTCTTAATTGATAAACTTTTTACTTCTATTTGTAAAGCCTATGTATCAACAACTTACTTTTTACTTTTTTTCTATTCCTAAAATAATTGGAAATTTAGAAATTGAAAAAAAACTTCTGAAGATTAGTTGAATCCTAATGCTTACTTTAGGACACACTCTATCATCAAAAGTTTTTTTAACTTATCTTCTAGACTCAATTAACTAACTGCCTCATAAACCCAGTTAATTGCATCATCTTCACAAGTTTGGAAAGTAACCCGTTCACCGCCACCTGTTCCAATCATTCTTTCCCAGTAATTCACCTGATCACGGACACCTATTGCATAATCATCTACTTCAAAAATACGATTAACAGTATAAACTGTTGGTACTCCATTGCCATCTGTAATCGTCACTTGACTACCTATACCTAAGTTAAATAACGTACTAAAAACCCCGGGACTATGACCAATAAGATGAGTATTTAGACCATCCGTCCCTGATTGAATAGAGGCTCCGCCCCATGTAGATGCAACTGGGTTACTATCAATAATGGCTTGGCCATTACCTTGACCACCATTTTGATAAGAAATTGTCGCACCGGCCATATAGATTGTCATAGGTGCATGCTCTGGTAATTGCGTTGATGGAGAAGTGGTTGATCCTTCCGTAACAACTGGGGGTTTCTCATCACTAACTGCTATGTTACTTGGTTCTACTAGTTTCACTATAGGATTAGTTTCAACAACTAGTGGCGCCACAACTATAATCTTTCTAACTTTTTCAGTTTTATTTCCCGATTTATCTACAACATCATAGATCAAAGAATAGGTACCCACTCGTTTAGTATCCACCCTACCATCCACCGTAATTCTTTGCGTTATATTCCCATCCACTGTATCAGTCGCTAGCACATTCAGCATTGGATCAAATCCATCTCCAACAGTGAGTTTTTTATCTACTGTATCAATGGTCGGCTTCGTTGTGTCTTGAATAATAAAATCAATTTTTTTCTTAGCTTTATTTCCCGAATAGTCATTTGCTTCAACAGTTAGTGATTGCCTACCAACTTTTTTCGTATTAATATTTTTAAACTTCATCATACTTGTCAAATCACCATCTACATTATCTAGAACAGTAACATAATCTATGAATTGAAAATCTGAACCTGCTTCAATTGTTTTTTCATTGGTAATTATTTCTGGAGCCTTTTGATCAAGTACTTCAACATATATTTTCTTATTAAAACGATTATCCTGATTTGTCGTCAACTCTAATGTTAATGGATACACACCAAATTCCTCAGAATTAACCTCACCATTGAGAATAACAACACGTTTAATCTCTTGATTTTTCAATTGTTTTTTTATTTGTTCTTCAGTTATTTTCTGACCATAGGATAATGGAATGGAACGAATTTCAATGGTTGGTTGTCTTTCTTCTGAATAAGCTGCAAACCCAGTTCCTAAAATTGCTACACCACCTAAAATAGATAACATTAATTTTTTGTGTGTGTACATTTTATCCCAACTTTCTACCAATTAATAAAATAACGATAATAATTAATTAATACATGTATTCCTCACTCTATACTCCATTAAAACATATGCGTCTTCATAATTACATACTATAATAAAATAACTATAAAACTAAAGAAAAAAGCACTAAAAACATAATTAAATTCATTATAAAATCTAATTAAAAAAATATAACAATCACAATATCACGAATTTTAAATAACAAATCTCTTTTTATCATTATTTTTAAATCGTGAAATAACCTACAAAAATATATATTCCCTTTATTTATTCACCTTAATAAAATAACACGTTAATGCATTTTTAATCATCTTTAACTAGATCTCATGTTATACTATTACAATGAAAGGGTGAAAAAAATGCAAAAAAAAGTATTAGCAGTTCATGACCTATCGGGAATTGGAAAAGTGGCTTTAACTGTCACATTACCGATTCTATCTATCTTAAAAATTGAATCCTGCGTATTGCCAACTGCTTTATTATCAACACATACTGGTGGACTTGGGCAAAATACCTACCTAGACTTAACCGACGAAATGAAAAAAATCATTCATCATTGGGAAACATTAAACATGCGCTTTGATGGAATCTATACTGGTTACCTAGGAAATCCGAAACAAATCGACTTAGTCTTAGAAGCTATCGATCAAATGCAAGGCTCTGATTGTCCGATTATTATCGATCCTGTTATGGCTGACTCTGGTAAACTTTATCGTGGATTTGCTGTAGATTATCCAGAACAAATGAAACGCCTGTGCCAAAAAGCTACGATTATTATGCCGAATTTAACTGAAGCTAGCTTGTTATTAAATGAACCTTATGTTGAAGGTCCTTATACAAAAGGATACATCGAAGGACTCATGAGAAAATTAAGTCAATTAGGTCCCAAAAACATAATCCTAACTGGCGTTTATTTTGATGAATCTGAAATTGGCGCAGCCTCTTATGATCGTCAAACAGATGAAATTCAGTATGTCTTAAATCAAAAATTCCCTGGGCATTACTTTGGAACTGGCGATATTCTTGCTAGTATTGTGACTGGATTAACTTTATCAAATGTGGCTTTGCATGAAGCTACTAAAGTTGCCGTTGATTTTGTTGGAGCAGCTATCCAACAAACCATTACCGATGAAAAAGATCCAAAATTCGGCGTAAGCTTTGAAGGAGAATTACCCTCATTATTGCCTTATATTCTCAATTAAATAGTAAAAAGGAGTCTGATTATGTCAAATTCAGAACGTTCAAAAACCTATGATTTAGTTTTAGCTGGTTTATTTGCTGCTATTACTTTTTTAGGTGTTCAAGTCTTTAGAATCCAATTACCCGCTGCTGTTGGAGCACCATTTATTCACTTTGGAAATGCTTTAGTTGTTTTATCTGTTCTCATGTTAGGTTTTAAATACGGAGCACTTGCTGGAGCAATGGGATTAGGGATTTTCGATATGCTAAATGGCTATGCTAGTTTTGCGATTTTCACTATTACAGAAGCGATTATTGTGGCTGCTGTTGTATCTATTTTATTTAATTTATTAGGTCGCAATGATAAAAAAGTCTCAACGATTATTGTTGTCGCCATTGCTGCCGGAGTAACTAAAATTATCGAATCCTACGTAGAAGGAATTATTGTTTCCTTGATTGCTGGTACTAGCTTTAAAGTTGCTTCAATTGCTTCATTCGCTAGCTTATATGTAACTGTTATTAACTCAATTTCAACTGTGATTCTCGTTTCATTGCTTTACTATCCAATGAAAAAAATTATGGAACGTAGTCTAAATCGTTCACTTTAAAAAATAGTTCATTTTGCTAAGAATTCTCGTAACATCTTAGTCAAATGAACTATTTTTTTATTGCTTAATTTCCGCTAAAAAACGAACATTCAAAAAAAGCTCTTGCTAATAAAAATAAGGCATGCTATACTTCTTCTCGAGTCATCAAAACTAAACTGAAAGGAGCAGACATCATGAAAACTACCGTTAGCAGATTACAATATGATTCTACAAAGCAAGCAAGATTTGATTTATGTTTAGAATTAAAAGAACGACTTATTTGTCCTGTAGGCAGCAGATTTTCCACTGGTGTCATCAGCTCTTAACAAATAAATTGTATTTAAATTCATTTAAAACAGTCCATCAATCTCTTGGTTGATGGGCTTTTTATTTTGCTTAAAATAGCAGATTCAGTTTAAACATGAATAAAGGAGGAACAATTATGATTGAAAAAATGAAGACAACCAGAGGACTACAAAACCAGTAGGAGAAATTATACTCTGTCATTTCTCCTAACTTTAAGGAAAAGTTGAGGATTAGAAATGTTAACATTAAAAGGAAAATATAACGAAGCAATCGTTTATACGGATATGCTTGATGATAGCACCATTGGACAAATTATTTCACTTTGCAATCAAGAAGTAGCTAAAAATAGCAACATTCGGATTATGCCTGATACCCACAGCGGAAAAGGCTGTGTAATTGGAACAAGTATGACTATCCAAGATCGAATTGTTCCCAATTTAGTTGGAGTAGATATTGGTTGTGGGCTCTATGTCGTTAAGCTAAAACCCGGTCGTTTAAAATTAAATTTTGATAAGTTAGATCAATTGATTCGGAATCGAATTCCAAATGGGCAAGGCAGTCATGATAAAGCCGCGCATCATTTTGAACTAGGAAATCTACATGCGCCAATCCATAAAGGTTGGGCGTTACGTAGTATTGCGACTCTTGGTGGAGGAAACCACTTTATTGAAGTCAATCAAGGTGCAGATGGCATCTATTTGGTTATTCATAGTGGAAGTCGAAATCTTGGCAAAGAAGTTGCTGAGTACCATCAAGAAATAGCCTATCAAAAATTAGATATCCAACGAAAAGAGTTAAAGCTTGCTGTTAAATCTGAGATAAAGCGCGGAAACCTACAAGAAGCAACTTCTTTAGACGAGTTACGTGAAATTATTAAGGTTCCCTACGAACTTTCCTATGTGAGTGGCATAGATTTTACTAACTACTTAAATGATATGAGAATCGCTCAAGACTATGCTGCCTTAAATCGAAAACTCATGGCTCAGACTATTTTGAAAGGCATGAAATGGGATAAATTTGTCCTAGATTCATTTGATTGTGTGCATAATTATATCGATCTAGATTCTTTTATGCTTCGTAAAGGTGCCACTTCTGCACAAAAAGGCGAAGCGATTATTGTTCCGTTAAATATGCGAGATGGCAGCATATTAGCAACAGGAAAAGGCAATCCTAATTGGAATTACTCAGCTCCTCATGGGGCCGGACGTATCTTAAGTCGTTCCAAAGCAAAAGCCCAGATTAGTTTGGAAAGTTATCAAAAAACGATGTGCCATGTTTGGACTTCCTCTGTCTCTAAAAAGACTATTGATGAAGCACCAGCTGCCTATAAACCCGCTAAACAATTGCAACAAGACGTTATTGATACAATGGATATTCAAGAGATTATTAAACCGTTATATAATTTTAAAGGCTAACTAAAAAGAGTTTGATAAAAACTAAAAATAGTTTTTATCAAACTCTTTTACTACATAAAGATTGGTAATAGCAGTCTCTGTTAGTTAATTTTCAATTTTATGGTCCACTTTTACAAAAAATAGTAAAATACCACCTACAACAAACAAAACAATTAACGAGAAGACTCCATCCCTAGCGTGTCCTGTTATTTGCGTTGTAATCGCCACTAATACTGGTCCGATTACCGCAGCGAATTTGCCAAAGATATTATAAAAACCAAAGAATTCATTGGCACTTTCAACTGGAATTAGTTGGGCGAATAACGAACGGCTTAGTGACTGAATTCCACCTTGCGCCGTTCCTACCAATGTAGCCAAGACAATAAACTTAATCAAGCTATCTAGCTGGATTGCAAAAATACAGATAGCTACATAGGTTACGATTCCAAAGAAAATCATCGTTTTATTGCCAAAACGCTTCGCTAACACACCATACAGAATAGAAAACGGAAATGCCACAATTTGAACAACTAACATAATCACAATTAAATTATTAGATGTCAATCCAATATCTGTTCCAAAAGTCATTGCCATTGTAATAATGGTTCCAACTCCATCAATATAAAAGAAATAGGCTGCTAAAAATAGAAAAACATTGCGATGTTGACGAATATTCTTCACTGTTTGCCATAAACGTCCAAAACTATTAGCAATAATTCGTGGTTGTTTATCAATATACGTTGTTTGACGAACATCCTTCCAATATGGAATTGTGAAGATAAACCACCAAAGAGCCGTTGCAATAAAAGCTCCCTTCGTCAAAGTTCCTGTTGAAATTGGTAACACTTGAGTTAATTGCAAGATAATAAAAATTAAAAAAGGAATCGTACTTCCTATATATCCCCAACCAAATCCAGCACTAGAAACTCGATCCATCCGTCCACCTGTTGTGACATCCATTAATGACGCATCATAAAAAATATTTGAAGCTGAAAACCCGATTGCTGATAAAATATAAATGAATAAAAGCAATTGCCAATTGGAATCTGGAATAAAGGCAAAACTAAATGTTGCTACAACACCTAAACCTGTAGCAATCGTAAATAATGGATTGCGGTAACCTTTGTAGTCTGCAATTGCCCCTAATAATGGCGCTAAAATCGAAACAACTAGAGTTGCTAAGGAATTTGCATATCCCCAATATGCTGTTGAAGTTGCATCAGATAAGCCCCCATTTTCAGCAACTGACTTAAAAAACAAAGGAAATACGACGGTGGTAATCATAACTGAATACGCAGAATTTGCCCAATCTTGCGCAATCCAACTACGTTCCAATTTAGTATAACGAAATCTAGATGTTTTTAACTTTTTAGTTTGCTCCATCTTGTTGCCCCCTAATTGTCTAAGCTTGTTTCAGCTTGAAATAATTCTGTTAAAACATGACCATCTGTTGACTGCGGGTAACTTAAACCAAGTGCATGTAAGAATGTTGGTCCTTCATCGACTAAACGAGCATGCTCTAATCGGGCCTCTGAATTAATTCCGGGTCCACTAATAAAGAGCGTCGTTGCATAGTTGGCTTTTTTAGGACTAAAGCCATGCGTTCCTTTGTGTAACTTAGGATTATCACTAACTTTCTCAAATAAGGGACCATCTAGCCCACTTTCAAAATAATAGCCAGCTTTTGCTTCAATCAGGAAGCTGCATTTCTCATCTGCCCCCATTTCTTTTGCTTCTTTACTTGTATAAATAAAGTCAATTTCTGCTGAATAGGCACTTAAAACAGATTTTATTTGCACTAAATCAACATCTGATTGTGTATAAATATAACAGGCTCCATCTGCACCTTTTGCAATGACCTGCCAATTAGTAATTTGATTCTTACTGTTTACAGTTAACCAGCCTTGCTCTTTAAAAACTTGATTCAAACGAATAACAGTATGAACATCTAGCTGATAATGATCACCTAAAATAGCAATGACAGTTTCTTCAAAAATCTCCATTCTTTCCATTGCAGCAATCATCTGACCTAAATGATCATCCATCCGTTGAATCGCAGCCTGTGTTTCTGGAGTGTTGACACCAAATTCATGCCTCATACTATCCAAATCAACCAAATGAACCGCAAATAAATCAGGGTTCTTCGTTTCAATTGTATCAACCATTGAAGCGGTAATAAAATGATCCAATTCAGGCTGCTGAATTCCTTTTCGTAATTTTCCGTATTTATTGTTTAAGTCAAAAATGTATTTAGGACTTGATGACCATAAAGAAACACCAAGTTGAGTTTTCCATGGACGATTTGGAAATATTTCAGTAAAATTCCATTTAATGGCTTTACTTCCACCAGTAACCGGCCATAATAAGCTCGCAATTTGATACCCATTTTCAGCAGCAATATCGAATAAGGTAGGAACGTTGATATCCTTAGCATACCAATGCCAATCTGGTGATTCTCGCTTAGGTTGTAACAAGGTATTATTGATAATTCCATGTTTATTTGGATATACCCCAGTAACAATGGAAGTATGAGCCATGTACGTAAGAGAAGGATATACAGTTTCTACTTCCCTTACTTGCGCACTTCTCGCTAAAAGACGTTTGAAATTAGGCAATTCTTTTGCATAGGCTAAGTCTTGACTACCAAAAGCATCTAGCGAAATAATGTACAATCTTTGTTTTTTCATAATTTGTCCTCTCTTGCTGAATTCATTTCAATGACTACCTTCATTATTGCATAGCACCTAGTGATTCATTGTGTTATTTGTGTAAAGAATATTCTGATTGCGAACAACTACTAATTTAATAGAAAGAAGACGATTAAACTACTGCAAATCACACTGATAAAGTTTACTCCATCATTTGTGATAAACCTAAAGCCAGAAGCTAATTCCAATGGACTACCTGCTACCTGAGATTGTTCTGTTAACCCTTCATTTAACGTATATTTCGCTTGAAGAGTGCTTCCCAAAAAACTATCCAATAAAGTTCCAAAAAAACCGCCGCCAATCACTATTCCAATTACGCTTAGCGGATAACTTCCTAAAGCAAGTAACCCAATTAAAATTGAACCAATTAAACCACTAACTAAACCCAACTTACTAACTCCACCTGATAATCCCTTCGCTAACGGCTTTAAAGTCAAAATCGAATAAGGATTTTTCCCACTTAACATACCAATTTCTGAAGAAAAAGTATCCGCATTAGCTGCGGCAAAACTAGTTAACGCGGCTAATTGAAATGCTTTATTTTTCGTCATAAAAAATAGAAGAGCAAAAATAAAAGCAGGAAAACCATTTGCCAGTACTTGTGTTGATCCTCTTGTTCCCTCACGTTCATGAAGGCTAGCCGCCTGAGCTTTTCTTTGTCTGCCAACCTTACTGATACCGCTACCTAATATAGCAAAAATAATCATTGCTGTATAAATTAGCCAGCCACTTAATACATACAAACTAGTTCCTAATAAAAAAGCGGTCCAACATGATTTTACTGTTAAAGCGCCAACTAACCAAGCAAAAAATAAAATACTAATGGTCAAAGTAACAATCAAAATCAGTCCTAATTGCGAAGGCTGAAGGCTAAACAAATAAAATAGTCCACTAATTCCCAGAGGCAGACTTAGATTATCTAAACCATTTGGGGTTAACAGTTCCAAAAGAGTGCCAACGATACCGCAAATCAAGCCGACTAATAAGCTATTCACCGGAAGATAAAAATATGCTACAATCATCGTTACTAAATAGATAAATAAAAAACCCGTCACTGTGCCTTCTAATGATTTATTTCCGAATTTTGCTGGATAAGTAACATTCCCCCAATGACTGCCAATCACCGCCGCAAAACCATCGCCGTAAGTCATTGCTAAAATACCACTTAATGCCAAATAAGGTTGATCTAAAGAAAATGCCAGTACCGTTAAAATAAATAATGAAACAGCATACCAAACCGTTCCCAATGAATGATCATCTCTGCGTTCCATTGCTTTAAACGTTGATTTCTGATAAGAAATAAAATTCAAAACGATAAAACACAGTGGAACAATCCCTGCCCAAAAAGCTGTATCAAAAAAGTACAATGCGATAAAAATCCAATTCCCAACTAAAATATGAATGGCCTTTCGAGCAAATTCTTCGCTTAAATGTACTATTTTTTGAAGAAAAGTAACCATTAATAAAATAAAAAATACATAGCCAAACGAGACTAAAATACCAATTAAATTCATAGTCAATTTTGTGATGCCCCTTTCCACTCTCCAATAGTATACCATAGGTAAAACTTGAATTTCCTAAGTATGCTTGCTCATTTTCATTAGAAATTAACTAAAAAAAGAAACTACAGTTTTAGGGAACTGTAGTTTCTTTTTTTTGATGATTCCTCTTTATTACTCTAATTCAGTAAAATATAACACTTCAATAACAAGATTGCCCTTTGCCTTAAAACGAATATCCGTTGCTGTTTCTTTAGGATAAACGGTTATGATTAAAGCTTTTAACCCATGATTTGCAAAAAACTCAACTGAGCTCTTATCTAAGAAAATCTCTAATTTCAATTTACCATTTTCTACTGCTGAAATACAATTCCTTTTCATTTTATCACAAGAACCTATTAAGTATCGACGGTTTGGCTCAATCTAATTCTTCGACAATCTTAGCAACTTCTGCACCGCGAATCTCTCCAATAGCTTCATTCAGTTGCAATAAAATCTTGCCTTCATACTTAGGAATCTGAATTGGATTAATCTGATTGGTATCTACTCCCATAAGATGATCAAAAATTGCATATCTGTAAATCTCTCAATTGTTTCATTCATATCTCCAATTTCGCTAAAAATCACAAATTTTCCCGTACGTGTAGCATTAGAAGGTATTCCAAAAATATCATCTCGACTATTTTCTACTTCACTATCCAATTCAATAACTTTAATTGGATTTATATAACAAACATCTTGATTATCAAAAATAACACGACGCTCTTCTGTTTTTTTAGTAGACCTTCTTTTTCCATTAATTAAATAACCTTATGTATATATTCCTCATCTGTCAGTATCTCTGATTTTTCAGAACTTCGTATTGCTGATTTTTTCTTCTTTAGATTTAGGTTGCACTTGACTACATCCAGTAAAAACGGCCATCATAATTAACAAGAAGATCCCCCACCTTTTCATCCCTATTCCCTATTTTTTTCAAGAATTTCGTCAAATTCATAAAAAAAAGCACTGATATAAAATATCAGTGCTCTTCGACAGTATTTATTTTCATAAATAAACTCCATGAATTCCACAATACAGAGGGAGCTAAGCATCTACATCTTGTAGTTGTACTCGAAGTACCAACGCCCTGCCTTTGTTCAATCACAAGCCGCCGCAGCGGAATAACCGAAGTTACCTGATTGAGTCAACTCATCGCATGGACTAACTATACCACGTATATTGAACCACGACAAGCTTTATTTTTATATACAAATTTTATTTATCTTAATTTGTTTCAATCTCGCTTCCTGTAAACAGATTGATTCCATCACCAGTATTGAGCAATTTCTTTTGGCTCATATACAAAGTAACTCCTATGGTGAGAATCTGAACGCCTTTATCTCAACCCCTACTTATTTTTAAACAGATGGAACTTCTTCTAATTCTTTTTCTTCCACAGATCCAGTTTGTTTTTGGATACCAATGCCCGTAAATCCACAGAAAACAGTAATCACTGGACAAAGTAGACAGAAGAAAGCAAAAGGTAAGTAGTCAACTGTTTGAATTCCTAACGCTCCAGCAATGAATACACCACTCACACTCCAAGGAACTAACGAATTAACAACCGCACCTGAATCTTCTAGAACTCGTGACATTGCTAGTGGGTGTAAACCTGCTTCATGGAAAGATTTTTTAAAGGCTTTTCCTGGCAAAATGATTGATAGGTATTGCTCTCCAACTAACAAATTCACGCCAATACAAGAAAGCGCAGTAGCCAGAATTAATTTTCCTGTTGAATTTAACGATTTAGAAATTGGTGCCATTACGGAATCAATAATTTTAAATTCAACCAATAGTCCACCTAGTG
Organism: Carnobacterium gallinarum DSM 4847; assembly: GCF_000744375.1. NCBI lineage: Bacteria > Bacillati > Bacillota > Bacilli > Lactobacillales > Carnobacteriaceae > Carnobacterium > Carnobacterium gallinarum. Next base: position 373,364 of record NZ_JQLU01000005.1, read on the forward strand.
CTAATGCTAAAATAATCAAGGAAATCGACCACATCATGCTTTGCACACCACCACGAGATAACAAAGCATCAATGCTAGCATCTCCTGTTTTAGAAATAAAACCATCTTGCATAATACCAGAAATCGTTGTAAAATCAATAGCTGGATTCTCAATCACCATCATCACGACTGCAACAATAATGCTTAATAATAACGTTGGAATTGCTGGAACTTTACGCCATGAACAAATGAACATGACTAGAATAGGAATAATCGCAAAGATATTCACTGAGAAATTAGTCGTTAAGACTTCAATTAACTTAGTAATATCCGCCGTATCAGCATGCGTTTGACCAGATCCTAAAATAAAGAAGAGAACTAATGAAATCAATAGCGCTGGGACGGTCGTCCACATTAAATTCTTAACATGACGGAATAAATCCACGCCTGAAACAGCTGCCGATAAATTCGTACTATCTGATAATGGTGACATTTTATCACCAAAAACCGCTCCCGAAACAATTGCTCCTGCTACTAACGCTGGGCTAAATCCCATTGAAGTTCCCATTCCTAAAAGTGCAATTCCCACCGTTGAAACAGTTGTAAAAGCACTACCAATCGAGGTTCCAACAATTGCACAAATAATAAAAACAGATGGAACAAAAATACCAGGATTTAAAATTTTAAAACCAAATACCATCATTGATGGTATCACGCCAGCGGCGATCCAGACACCAATTAAAGCTCCAATTAAAATAAAAATAATCATTGGTACAAGTCCCGTTGAAATCCCTTCTTGAATTCCTTTATGAATACTGTCCCAAGAATGTTTTCTAAATTTCCCCCATAAAATCAATAACCCAATGGCAATAATTAAAGGTGTTTGTGGTGCCACTCCGAATTGAATCACACTAACCCCAATAATCACTAATAATAATAACAAAATACCTGCTGCTTCTTTAAATGATTGTTGCTTTTCCATCATAACATCTCTCCTAAATAATTTTTTTTAATTCGATTATTTAAAACAGACGATACCCACTAATTCCTCCAGTTGTAAATCGTAACTTCCACATATTCTAACTCCCCTTTCTGATAATCTCGTTAATGAAACATAGAGATCCTTTAAATACAAAAAATCCCTGCTGTAGTCTACAAACAACTACAACAGGGACGAATTTATAATTTCGCGGTACCACCCTAATTAGAAATAATTTCTTATTCCTCACTTCATTGGTGTAACGGACCTCTCCGTCTTTAGCTTTTAGGTAAAGAAGCTCCAAATCCGTAATTCAAATAATTATCTCGATTGGTTCGCAGCTACCACCAATTTTCTGTAACAAAGAGAATTATTCTACTTCGATTCTTCAACGCGTTAAAGTATTCGTGTATCTTGTTGACTATATTAGCACGATAATTTTTATTGGTCAATGGTTTTAGCTTAGTATGAGAATTTCTTCATAATTTTAATGACATAAATTAGCAAAAGCTTTATTTGACAGCAAAGCATTAATTACACGATGCAAGTTTATCTATTTCTTAATTAAAATTTGGTATAGTAAAGTCAGTGAAAAACTTTAGAAATGAGGGAAGCAAATATGAGCAAAGCAAAAAAGGTCGTAATTCTTGGTGGAAGTGGTTTTCTTGGGCAAGCATTATGTCAAGCTGCTGTCATAGAAGGCTTCACCGTAATCAGTATCTCTCGTAGTGGACAACCATCAGAAGATAGACTGACTGCTAAAGAAAGTGCATCATCAATTACTTGGGTTGCTGCAGATATTTTTACAACAACTGATTGGCATATTTATTTACAAGATGCCTTCGCCGTAATTGATTTAATTGGAATTATTAAAGAACAACCAAAAAAAGAAATCACCTATTCTAAATTTATTGTTAAAGCTGCTAAAATTATTGGTGTAGCTTCGGCTCAACTTCCATCCCTACAGCACTTTATTTTTCTATCAGCAAATGCTGGACCCTATCGTTACATGCAAGCAAAACAAGAAGCCGAAAGTTTATTAATTAATCTGCCACTTCCTTTAACTATCGTTCGACCAGGATTATTAGTTGGTCGTGATCGCCCATCATCTATCCGCGCAAAATGGGCCTTAAATACACTAGCAAAGCTCCCATTAATTGGCAATCTAACTCAAGCAATCAAGCCCATTGACGTTCAGCTTGTGGCTAAAAAAATTGTACAAATCTTAGATAGTCCAAAACCGCTGACAACTCGCGTAATCGGAATTGAGCAGCTTACACAATAAAAAGAGTCCTGACAAACATTTTTGTTTGTGTAGTGACCTCCAAAAGTTAGATTTTTAAGTCGTTTTGGGGGATCACTACATTGTCAGGGCTCTTTTAATACTCAATATTTTTTGTTTCTTTGCTAATTCGGATCGGCTGTTTGGCATATCCATAATTCCGTAAGTTGATATGACGCAGCACAACATTTCCTGCTCGATATTGAACCGCAATAGCAATTTTATCTGCTTGCTTATCTAGATTGTCACGTCCAACGAAATAATTAATCACGACTTGATGATAAGCAGAAACTACTAGACCTCTCGGTGTTGATTCCACATATAAATCGGTTTTTTGTGGAAAATAGGCGGCTAAAAAACTCCCACGAATTCCATAGGCTGAACACGATAAAGCATCTTCCCCTTTATGATGACCAATATGTCGAAAGTTATAGGATCGGTTATCATGAAAAGAAAAATGTCCAAAAATCTGGGTATCGGAAGCCGCAGAACTCGTCTCATGGGCTTTAATTTCAATACCTCCAAAACCATAGGCTGTTCGATTATTAACTAAGGAAACATGTTGCGATCCATCGTCTACTTCAATCCCATTAGAATTAGAATAACCTAACTCATGTGCTCGTCCACTTGGATGATGCAGATAAGAATGACTAATCAAAATATTTTGACTATGATGCGTCGTAATCCCATCATCTCCATAACCATAAGCTTCGATTTGATCCAACCAAATATATTCACTACCGCCTCTTGAACGTGTTCCATCACCTAAATAACTATAATAAGGAGCAGTAATATCAATCCCATGTAAGCCTGGGTTTTGAATAACAACATTTCGTACTACAGCATACTTCACATGAGCTAAGGTTACTCCACTAGAGGCGGTTCCACCTGCTGCTGTTGATTCAAAACTCTCCAAACGTTCTACATTCCAATCCAACATCACTTGTTCAATCTGTATATGATGATTCCCAAAAACAGGCTGTTTATTAGTTATTAATCGTTGTGATTTCGGAGCTTCTCTATGAAGCTTAATCGTTGTTTCAGTTGAACCCGCCCCAACTAAAATTGTATTGGACGGCAACTTAATACCTTTTACTATAAAGATCCCTTCTGGTACATTCACTTTCCGACTACCAAAAGCCAACGCTCGTTTAAAAGCCTTTGTACAATCGGTCACGCCATCTCCAACAGCACCAAAATCAGTAACGGATACTTCTTTTCTTATTCTTTTTTTTAACCTACTCATCTCTTGTTGTAGTTTTTCATACCAGTCAGGCACAACTTGCCCATCATCATTAACAATTAAGGAAGGTCCATATGAATAGTCTGTTTTGAATTTAGTGGACATCCTCCACTTACACCAACTATTTTTTTGATAGTCCATAATAGACGGTGGTAAATTATCAAAAAGTCGTTGTGTTTCAGTTAATACGTCTCTTTTATCTGAATTTTTTTCATAGTTAGGAAATAAATTCTGCAATGTCCGCTGATTCTCCTCAAGCAAACTCATATAACTCCTCCTCTCCTAGCGTTTATTTGCCATTATTGTACCATGATTAAACGAATTATCGAGACTAAAAGATTAAAAAAGAATTATTTAGTCTACTTACACTAAATAATTCCATATTATAAATTAAATCAATCTAAAATCCCATAAAGTCCATCTAATGTTTTCAATTCATAAGTCGGTGTAATATCTGTTGTATTTTCTTTCAAAGATGGATTAAACCAGCACGTATCCATCCCTACATTTGCTCCGCCTAAAATATCTGAACCTAATGTATCTCCAATAATTAACGTCTTTTCAAGGTTAAAATTAGGTATACGTTCAAAAACATAATCAAAATATTCTCTCATAGGCTTTTGATAGCCTGTATCTTCAGAAACAAAAATATCCTTAAATAATGGATGCAATCCTGAATCACGCAAGCGTTTATCTTGTGTTTTAGAAACTCCATTCGTCACAATATATAACTCATAGTTCTCTTTTAAATTCAGAATTAAATCAAATGCACCGTCAACTAACTCATGACCTTCTTCTAAAAAACGACGATAACTTTGTTCCATTTTTACACCATCTACTTCACGATCAAACTCTTTAAATAACAAATAAAAACGTGTATTTACCAATTCATCACGCTCTAATTTCCCTTGTTCAAAATCTTCCCATAATCCTTTGTTGATTGTTTGATATGTTTCTTCGATTTCTTTTGTAAAAGGGATTCCTTGCTCTTTAAAAAGTAAAGCTAAAGCTTGATTTTCTGCTGCTCCAAAATCTAATAATGTATCATCTACATCAAATAATAAGGTTTGATAAGTCTTCACAATACTACCTCCAATTGGCTATTTATCAAAGTATAGCATACCTCCAAACAAAATTCCTACTATAAAAAACCGTTATATTTTCACTAAAAAATTGGTATAGTTGTGAATTAAATAACAAAATTATATTAAAAAAAATTAATTTTTTTAAGCAATATCAATAGACAAGATTATAACATTATGCTATTATATGTTTTGTAAGCGGAAACAAAATATAACAAAAAAAAGGAGAGATTTTTTATGAAAAATCGTTTAGTAAAACTTGTTTTAGTTGTAGCATTGTTAGTTGGTGGGTTAGCTGCATTTTCAGCATCTGCCTCGGCACATGGATATGTTTCTTCACCAGGAAGTAGAGCTTATAAAGGTAGTAATTTAGGTGGAAATCTAAATACAAATGTTGGTCAAGCACAGTGGGAGCCTCAAAGTATTGAAGCACCTAAAGGCACGTTTATCACTGGAAAATTAGCAAGTGCAGGGTTAGCTCAGTTTTCTCTTTTAGACGAACAAACAGCAACTAGATGGCACAAATCAAACATTAGCAATGGTCCATTGTCATTAACTTGGACATTAACTGCTCGTCACAGTACAGCTAACTGGCAATATTACATGACAAAAAAAGGTTGGAACCCTAATCAACCATTAGATATCAAAAACTTTGACTTAATTGGACAAGTAAACGATAATGGCGCAATCCCATCAAGCAGTGTGACACATAATGTAACTGTTCCTACTGATCGTGAGGGCTACAATGTAATCTTAGCAGTTTGGACTATTAATGATACAACAAACGCATTCTATCAAGCAATTGATGTAAACGTTGTAAAATAGAGATTAAAAAAAAGTTGTAACACTCTTCATCCCCAGAGTGTTACAACTTTTTCTATGTTTATTTTATCAGTAAATTAAGCTTTTGTTTTGAATGATCCAACTGTTTTCCCAGCTGGTGCATCACCTAACTCAGTAACAGAAAAAGTATCAACTTTATCCATATTCGTAATCACAACAACCATTGCATTGTCTTTACCTGCTGTCACTAATGCGTCTAAATCAACTGTTGCCACTAATGTTTCAGGCGTTACAGTTTGACCTTCTTTAACTGAAATCTTAAATGGCGCACCGTTTAATTCAACTGTATCTAATCCCATGTGTAACAGGACTTCCGCACCATTGTCCATTATAAAACCAACGGCATGTTTTGTTGGGAAAATACTAGTCACTTTACCTTTTACAGGTGCATGAATTTTTCCATCTGTAGGAACAACGGCATAGCCATCACCCATCATTTTTTCACCAAATACTGGATCTGAAACTTCACCAATTGCGATGACTTTGCCGTTTGCTGGTGCAAATAGCTCACCATCAAGGCTTACAACCGTTGTCGGTGCTGTCGTTTCTTCATTTTTAGCTTCTTTTTTCTTAAAAAATCCAAACATCTTTATCCCTGCTCTCTAAAGGTTTAACCACCATTTTTAATTAGTATCATTAATGCATAAACCGCAACAAATGATATAATATATTGTATACTAACTAGTGTGTAAACGCTAGACATTTTCTGTTTATTCTGAGGTGTATCATTGGAAGCTGGCAATTCTCGATAAGTTAAAAAAACTAGGATTGCGCCAACTAGATTGCCAACTAGCAGCTGTTGAGCGATTATTAATTTTAAAAACATCCCCGCTTGATTCGCTTTAGATCGGGATTCTTTTGGCAAACTAAATAAAAAATATGCTGAAAACGGAGTAAGCAAAGCGATTAAAAGCATCACCGTTAATAACGTATCTTCCATTAAGAGTTGTTGAAATCCACTATGCTCAATCGTAATTTTTAAAAGCAAATAGGCAACAAATAAAAGGGGCAATAAAAACCAATATCCAATTAAGCTTACATAAAACTTAGGCTTTCCAATATTTAATCGTTTCATTACTTTTTCATTCATCATCAAATTCCCTACTTTCTATTTACTCATTCACATTTATTTTTCTCTGACTGTATCTAAATATCCTAAATATTCACGGTATAGTGCATCACAAACAATATTTAAGGTGATAAATGAGATTAATTCTGTTGAAGCCGCTTGACGCAACGGAGTCACTTGATAATATAAATTATACGGTGTTAAGGATGCTAAATAATTATTTTTAAATGTCGTAATCGATAAAATCGGAACACCACGTAAATTAAGAGATTTAATATTTTGTTCTAATTCTTTCGTATCACCACTTAAAGAAATAATCACTACAAAATCATTCTTTGTAATAATCGGCATATTTAAATCAAATTCCGTTTTCGCTGGAATAGATAAACAATATTTTTCACAACTCATTAAATTACGACTTAATTCTTTCACTGCATTTTGTTGTCCCCAACCAGTTCCATAAGCAAAAATCCGTTCCGCTTGATGTATTTTTGAAAGAATCGGTGCTAAGTCCGTTTGCTGCATTAATTTCAGAGTGCTTTCAATGTCTTCCATTTGCAATTTTAATAGATCTAAACTTCCTGTTGATTGAGGTTTACTTTTTTTTAAACTGTATTTAAATTCACTAAAGCCAGTAAAGCCAAGTTTTTGCGTCAATCTCAATAACGAAGATTTTGATGTTAAACATTTTTGAGCTAGCTGAATAATATTTAAAGTCTGGACTTCCTGTTGATTTTCTAAAATATAAGTTATAATAGCTAAATCGTTTTCATTTAATTTATCATGATGCTGATTCACTAGCTGTTCTAATTCCATTAAAAATTCCCCTCTTTCTATTCTAAGCTTAGTATAACATTAGGAGACCTCTGAGAACTACAATAGCGACTATTTTCGTAATGATGACGGAAACCATATTCATAAAAATTAACTTATACCTACATAACTTAATATTTATTTATAGATTTCCATAATAATCACTGAAAAAGTCAAATGCCACTGTTATTTTCAGACACTCCCTGAGTTTCACCAAGTATAAAAAAGAAAGATTCCATCAAGTACAGTCTGATTTATTCTACTAAAAATAAGTAGACTTAGAGTATTCTCATTCAATCTCTAAGCCTACTTTCTTTGATTTCTTAGCTTAATTCAGGCCAAAACTCTTGATTCACTTCAATTAAATCATCTAAAATTTGTTTGGCTACACCTGCATTTGGTACAATTTTAGACATGGTTAATGCTTGCCATAATTTTTGATATGATTTTTCAGCCCAAGCTTCCACAACTAATTTTTCAACGGCTACTTGTTGTTCCATCAGACCTTTTTGGAAACGTGGAATTTTTCCTTGAACAAGTGGTTCTGGTCCATTTGTCCCAACAATACATGGAACTTCTACCATTGCGGTTTCTTCAAAGTTTACAATAGCTCCTTGATTTTCAACAATTAATAACATCCGCTCATGAGTATTGTAGGCAATAGCTCTTGCTAAATCAACGATATAAGAAGCATGTTCATCAATTTCTAGCGTAGAACCTTCCGTTGATCCTAACTCAGCAATGCGATTGCATTCGCTAAAGACATGTTTTTCACGTCCAGCCATTACTTCATTAGCACGAGTATATTCAGGATTTGCATGTGCGACTTCATCACTGGCATATAAATAATATTTCAAATACGTATTAGGTAACGTATCAGGATCTAACGCATAAACATCCTTTGCTTTACTAAAGGTATGCATCCAACTAGCATCAGTATGTTGACCAGCTTCAACTTCTTCCGGTAACGCATAGCCATTTTTTGCTACATTAGCTTTGATTTGTGGCATTAAATCATTGCCATTTAAATCGCGAATATCTGTCCACCAGCCAAAATGATTCAATCCATAATAACGAACAACCATTTCTTTTCGAGACTTCAAGCCAATACTATGCGCCATTCGTTCTTCAATTCCAATCGGCATATCACATATATTCAAAATCTTCGCTGTTGGGCGTAGTTTTCTTGTTGCTTCTGCCACAATTGCGGCTGGATTTGAGTAATTCAACATCCACGCGTCAGGCGAATATTGCTCCATAAAGTCAACTAATTCAAGAACACCACCGATTGAACGCATACCATATGCAATCCCACCCGGTCCACATGTTTCCTGTCCAACAACACCATATTTCAATGGAATTTTTTCATCTTTTTCACGCATAGCATATTTTCCAACTCGTATATGTGCCATCACAAAATCCACATCCGTAAAGGCTGTTTTGGGATCACTAGTTGCAACAAACTTAATCTCTGGTGCTTGTTCTTGAATAATAATCTCACAGGCATCAGCAATTTGCTTTTGACGTGCTGGATCATTATCATAAAATTTGATTTGACGAATCGGTAATTTTTCTAAATTCGCTAAAAGCATTAACACGATTCCTGGGGTAAATGTACTTCCTCCACCTGCGACTACGATTGAATGTTTTTTCATTTTTGTCCATCTCCTTCAGTGTTTTCGTTCATTTTTAATAAATTTTCAAATTGTTCACGCACTTGCGGAACAGATAATCCTACAATAACTTGGAAAGCCTTCCCATTACGAACAACGCCATGAGCGCCGCCCTCTTTAAAGGCAGTATCTCCTTGAACTAAACTTTCGTCATATACACCAATTCTTAAACGCGTAGCACAATTATTCACGGTTGCAATATTATCTGAGCCACCGAGTCCTTCTAAATAAATAGCAGCTGCTTCAGTGTATTGATTTGCACCTTCCATCACTATACCGCCACCATTTGCCATCTTCTCTTTGTATTCTTTCTTACTATATAACTTCACATCAGCAGCATCATCCACTTCACGTCCCGGTGTTGCAAAATTAAATTTTAGAATAAGGAAACGGAACACAAAGAAATAAATTGCTGTAAAAGCCAAACCTATGACTAATTGAATCACATACGTTTGCCAATGATTGGCAGCTAATGGAATCCAATTTTTGGCTAAAAGATCAATAAAACCACCACCCATATCTCCTACAACACCAAAAGCATACATCGTTGCTGACATAGTCGCTGCTAAAAAAGCATGGACAACAAACAGCACAGGAGCAATAAATAAGAACGTAAATTCCAAGGGTTCTGTAATCCCAGCTAAAACAGCGGTTAACGTTACTGGAATTAAAATAGCTAATACCTTTTTGCGTTTCTCTGGTTTAGATGTTACATAAAATGCTGCGGCAATTCCTGGTGCAGCAAAAATCTTTGAATTTCCATGTAGAGCAAATCCACCTTCTGGAAAGAGCTTTTTCAGTGGTTCTGTTGATTTTGAGAATTCATTCAAATGATCCATCCAATAACGAGTAATGCCACCTTCCACTACTGCTGGTCCAAAGACAAACGGCGTATAAATAAAGTGGTGCAATCCTGTTGGAATTAAAATTCTTTCTAAGAATGTATAAAGCCAAACACCAAACACACCCGAAGCCGCTAAGAAACCTTGCATAGAGCCAATTCCAACTTGAATCTTAGGCCAAATCCAAGCCGTTAAAATAGCAATTGGTAGCATTGCGAAAAATCCAATAATAACAACTAGCGAAGAACCTTGGAAAATACCTAAGAAATCTGGTAATTTCACTTCAAAATAACGATTATGAATCCAAACAACAATGGCTGAAATTAAGATAGCGCCAATAATACCAGTATCCAACGTTTTGATTCCAGCAATCATTTTTAAACCAGTTCCACTACCTGCTTCACCTGTATAATCAACACCAAAGGTTTTGCCAAAATGTTCCAAAATACTACCGACAAAATAATTAAAGGTTAAATAAGTAACAACAGCTTCCATCGCTGCTCGTGCATTGGCTTTTTTTGCTAAACCAATTGGCAAACCAATAACAAATAGTAACTCCATTTGATTAAAAACGGTCCATGCACCACTTTCTATAACAGACCAACTGTTATACCAAAATGTACCCTCATTGGCAATGCTTCCAACCAACATCGGATTTTTAAAAATAATTGTTAACGCTAACATAATACCTGAAAAAGAAAAAAGTAGTACTGGTGTAAACATAGCGCCACCAAAGCGCTGTATTTTTTCCATCATAAACGTAATCTCCTTTTTTAATGGTTTTCTTTAGGCCTAATTTCATTATGACATCAGAATCTTCTTGTTACAATCCATTCTCCTATTATAGGGAAGTGCTTATCCAATGCGGTCTATTTCTCAAAATATGGGAATTTTCCCAAATAAAAAAAGCTGATTAACATTTAAAGAAAATCAACTCTTCCAATTTTATTTTTGAGTCCATCCTTGGTATAATTTTTCAATCATTCCAATGGTTGCTACGGTTAACAACTCACTCATAACTGGACTTTGCAAGTATTTTCCAGCCAAGCATCGATTGACATGCTCCACTTCAAAAACAAATTCACTTTCAGTTGGAAAATGATAGTCTGTAATTTGTCCCTCTTGATTGGTTACGGATAGTTCTGTTGCCTTCCAATAATTTGGAATCCAAATAGAGCCTTTTTCGCCATAGATTGTCATACCACTCTCTAAAAATATCATGGTTGTAATCAGAACTGTTACCAAAACTTCGCTAGGTAATTTTAAAGACAAATTACATTGTAAGTCAGATTCACCGGGATTCATCAAACTCGTTCCAGTTCCTTCACTAAAAGTTTCCCCCATTATATATTGAATATATTCCATTGGATACGTTCCACTTCCATATAAAGCACCTCCACCTGATTCAAGGGAATGAAACCATTTAATCCGGTCAACTCCTAAATGACTACTGGAAGCATTAATATAACGAACTTTGCCAATTTCCCCAGACTCAATTAACGCCTTTACTTTAAGAGTAGCTGGTAAAAAGACAGCCTTTTGAGCTTCCATAATAAAACAATCTCTCATCTTAGCTACTGCAAACAGATGCGTTGCCTCCTTTTTGGTTAAACAAAAAGGCTTCTCTAAAAGCACATGCTTATTATTTTCCAAAGCCAACATAGCGGTCTCATAGTGAGCCTTATTGTAAGTGGCAATATAGACGACATCAACTTCAGCATCTTGACACAATTCTTGATAGCTTCCATAGCTTTTAGGAATGTCTAATTCCGTTGCCATCTTCTCAGCATCGGATTCTGTTCGTGAAGCAATTGCCGTGACAACTCCACTCTGACTATTTCGGACACCTGATACAAAACGAGGAACAATTGAAGCCGTACTTAAAATTCCATAATTTATTTTTTTCATTTAACGTACCTCCTCTGATTGAATAAACTGGCAGATCTCAACTAATGCTTTTTTTGATTCTGGAAAAGGAAATAGCACCCAATCATGCAGCATCTTTTCATATTCATGATACTCTAATGGAATCCCTTCCTTAGCCAGCTGGTGTTGCAATCGTTTGGCATCTGGATTTGTAATATCATAGGTTCCAGTAAACAAACTGATTGGAGCTAATCCATGAAAATCTCCATAAATCGGACTAATTAAAGGATCTTTTACTCCACGATCACCACTGTACCATTCTGCAATTTCTTTCACTGCTGGTGTTGCTAAAATCGGATCATGAATGGCGACTTGATCAATTTCTTCATTACTTAGCGACATATCTAAAGCTGGTGAAAGTAAGACAATTCCCTTAGGCTGAGGAAGTTGTCTCTCCTTTAATAATTGTGCTAAACCTAACGAAATTCCTCCTCCAGCTGAATCCCCCATCAAAAAACAGTTCTCAGGTCTAACGCGTTGAATCACTTGCTGATATAAGGGCAAAACAAAATCATAAACGGCTTGATAAGTATATTTTGGCGCTAAAGGATACATAGGAACTATAATTCGACATTGCAAGCGAACAACTAAACTCGCTAAGAATTCCCAATGAAGACTCGTAATACTATGAATATAACCACCACCATGAAAATAAATAATTTCTTTTTGGCTACTCTTCTCTCTAGAAGTCAGTACATAATAGACACAACTGTCTAATTCATTCCGTTCAACCATTACCTGTTGATGGATTTTTTTAGGTGGAGCAGATTTTTCCTTATGTTGTTTTTTAGCTACTTGTTTTTTTAATTTTATTCCAGTTAATTTCCAATTACGGTTAAAATGAATGCCCTTTAAGACAAGTTCGACTATCTTACTTTGATAACTTTGCATGTTTTCACCTCTTTTGTTTTATTGTATCATTAATCAAAAAAAACTACCTATATTAGTCAACTTTCAACTAATATAGATAGCTTATCTATTTAATTAACCACACCTGAAACTAGGGACCAATTAATAGTATTTTGATAATCCTCGTTAGGTCTTCCCACTCCACCAGGTATCTTTAGTGAAACCTCTTTTGCCTGCCATACATTGGTAGAAATATTTTTTCCGACTGCCGCTAAATCTTTCGCAGAAAAAATAGTCACTTCATTTGTCGATAAAGCCACTTGTTTAGAATGAATATGACCACTCTCAACTAGGGCATTCCCTGAATCTTGATTATAAATGTCCCCTTCAGGAATCGTCAATACGGCTCCAGTTAATTCCTCATTATTATGACTCTTTAACGGACCATTTTGACTAACTCGTACACTCCAACCATTCTGATCTGGACGATTATCCGAAACTTGCAACCACTGTTCTGCCAGTTCATTACCAGAAGTTGCTTGTGGATTTTTAGCATGAACTATTTGTTCTTTAAAGCTAAAGTGTGTACTACCAAAATCAAGTTTGCTTGGTACATAATCTAAACGCAATGCCCCAACATTATTCGTCCCATCATTTTCACGATCGACAGCGTCTTCCGATCCTGGGTTTGTAGGATTTGTGGGATTTGTTGGTCCTGTTGGAATATTTTTTTCAATTATAACATCAATATGTCCTGCTAACGGAACTGTTGTCCCAGCATCAATTGCGCTAACCATTAACGAAACCTTGTGCTTTCCTAACGTTCCCGATAGCACTCCATCTAAGCCATACATTGTTAGTTTAGAGCTTACATCCTTAAATGTATAATCAATGATACTCCAAGCTTTTAATTGACTTTGATTTAATAAATAAACCCTTAATGCCTCTGTATCCATTCCCGCCAAATCCTCAACCGTCATTGTAACATCATTTCCAGAAATTCCATTTAAACTAATGAAAATACTTAAAGTTGCCTTTTCTATTACAGTATTCCCAGCGATATCTGTTGCCATAATTGAAATCTCGTGAGTTCCAATCTGGTTCATGTAAGAATCTACTAAATTAGAATCAACATACGCATAGGTAAATCCAGAATTATTTGGATTACTATCTGTTATCTCTTTAACAAATAGACTCGGATCCGGTGTTGCATCTCCTGTTACCAAACTTAATTCTCTTGTTTCCAAAACTGGTGGATTTTTATCTAAGACTATTTTAGTATCCGTTGCTGTTTTTCCACCTAAAAAAGCATATGCCGTAATTGTATTACCTGCAGTAAAACGAGTTCCATTCGGCAAACTATAGCTAAATTTCCCTGTTTGATCTGCTTGAATAGTGAATTTTTCAGTGGATCCAAGAATTGGAGAAGGGATAGTTGCCTCTGGAATTGCGCCATCACCACTAAATTGAATGTAAGCCATTGGATTTGTTGTTCCACTAATTTTCGTTGAATTGTCATCATTAGGATTATCTGTTACTTCCGTTTCAATTTGAATATCAATATCAGGAACCGATTCAACCAAAATTCGTTTAAAATTTTCCGTTTTAAAATTTGTCGTAAAACTGGTTACCGTTTCTTGATTTATTGAATTTCCAACTGCAGTACTATTACCTGTTGAATAACTCGCTACCATGTTAAAGATTGGATCCCAATTGTAATCAGCTGCATTAGTTATCTCCGAAGCACGATTCCAAGCTTGGATTTTCTGAATAGGAGCATTTAATTTCCCTGCACTACTAGACATAGAAATTAAACGTGAGGCTGTATTAGGTGTTCCATTAAATTGCAGATTCACTCGTTTAGCATCATCAAGCTGCAGTAGTGAGTTATTTCCTTGTGCAATAATATTTTTTGAACCCGTTCCATCAACTTCAACATTTAATGAAGCATTTTTAGCAACTTCAATCTTTGAAGTTGTCCCCATATTCACTACTGTACCTGCTCCAGCTACAGTTCCAACAGACTTCACATCCATACTAGCACCTTCACCAATCCTAATATAGGCATTGCTATAAGGTAAGGAAACTACATTATTTCCATTCCCATTTCCGGTAGTATTTCCAAGTGCATTTACCTTAAACTGAGCATTCTCTTTAAGTTCAATTCCTTGGCTGGCTGCTGATGTGTAAAGAGCAGAATAATTACGTCTCACATCTGTATTAATCGTTAATTGAGCATCTTTCTCCAACAATAACTTCCCACGTAATTCAATGCCAGATGTACTATCACCAGTTCCTGTGCCATTCGCTGTTAATTCAACTACCGCACCACTTTCAAGAGTGATATTTCCTGCTCCATTGGTTAAACGAATCACTCCACTATTTAGAGTTGACCCTATATAAGTACTATTTTCCATAAAAGTTACATTTGAGGCTTCGATATTTTGTTGTCCTAAAAGGGTAACATTTACGGTTGAACCATCTATTCCTATATAAGAAGTTGTACTTTCATTGACTACTGTTCCAGCAAAATAAATATCAGAATTATACGAAGCAACTAATTGGGACCCTTGATACGTCACATCTTCATAAGTAAGTTTTGAACCTGATGCTCCCCCACTATTAAAATTAATTGGTCCATAATAATTTAGGCCTAATACGCGAGTGTTCTTAACTGTTATATCTGATACTACCGAAGGATAAAGATAGTTATTCCGAAAATCAATTGTATAATTATTCCCTAAAATAGTTATCGCTCTAGCAGGAATTGCAGTAATATTCCCCGTCACATTAAAGTCTCCAATAAGGTTAATTGTAGTAATTGCGACATTTCCTAAAGCTGCAACAAAAGTAGCATGACTATTCACATCCATTGTTGTTGAATCTGCACGAGGAGTTGATCCTACATCTGCAACTGGTTTTGGTGTTGTATCTAATCGTTCACTTTCTTGTTTTTGATCTTCTTCTGTTTCGATTGCTTGTTCATTATCTACCAGTTCCTCTGAAATAGGTGATTCTGGATAGATAGAATTTTCTTCACTCTCATCTGGAACCTTTTCAGTTTCAGTAGTTAATTCTTCACTCATAATTGAAAAAATTAGTTCATTTGAGGTCATTATTTGATGGTCTGTCACTGATTCCATCTGAATGTTGATGAAATCCGTCGCCTGATTTCCTATAAGAACAAGTGAAATTATTTTATTCTCTCCTTCGTTCCACTTAACAGTCACTGTTCGAGTCAGCTCATTATAAACCAAACTAGCATTTTGTCTATTCTCTTGTTGCTCAGTTAATTCTGCTTGATAATCAACTGAATCAGGAAGTTTAAGAGTAGACTCATAACTTTCTCCTCGATTATCTGACAGATTCACTACAAAAGGGGAATGCAAACTGACCTTTGTATCTGTTTCAAGAGCTAAAGAGGATAAAGTAAGTGGTGATATTCCCTCCGCGTAGATAATCTTTTGGGAAACTTCTAAAATTGGAGAGACAATTAAAAGTAAAAGTAGAAATAGAAACATTATTTTTTTCTTCATGATATCCTCCTCTCTTTCAACCAAATTATCCTTCTTACTTCTTCAATCTTTTTTCAAAACTTTCTTTTTGTTTACGCATTTTGTACTTCATAATTAAATACACAAGCAAAGCTACAAAAACTAATAAAATTGCAAAAATGCCAATATACCGCCAATTACTAGGTGGTGCCTCAGGGTCATTCAGAGCATTTTTTGTATTTTCCTTTGCTTCCTCAGCTGTAATAGTAAAGTCCTCTGTCCATTGCCATGTTTTAGATTCCCATTTTGCATCATTCGTTGTAGCGGTCACAGCGATTGTATAATCTCCAGCTTTCATAGGACTATTCTCCAGATAAACAGGATAATTAAAGTTTGAATTAGGTGCCATAATCAAGCCTTCTCCACTATTTTCATAAAGAACCTCTTTTGATCCTTTTTTCATCACTTTTGCTGCCACTGATAATTCTGAGACAACTGTTGCTTGATCGTTTTGAATCGTTGTTTCAATTACTTTTTGGTATTGACGCAACGTCGGGGTCACCTTAATCAAATTAAGATTTGGTTTTTCACTTTCATTTACAGTTAATTTAATCGCAAGAGCATAACTGTACTTGTTATTAATATTGATACCTTCTTTACTTTTTTCATCCTTTACTTGACCAGATTTTTCAAAATACCATGAACCTAACATAACTCCTTTGGCATTTTTTGGTACATCGATTGTTGCTTGAATTACTTTGTTATCTTTAGCAGGAATTTCTACTATCCCATTGTCGTTATCAACTGTTGAAAAATCACTAACTTTATAAAGTAGACTATCATCAAACTTTTCTGGAACTGCAGTATACGCAATTTCTCCATGCTCGTTGGTAAAAGTCGTCAAAATTTTTGAATCAATTTTAATAGGTGTTTCCTCAGCATTGTATAGTCGAGCTTGAATCGTTATTTTTTCACCTGGAATGGCTTTTAAATCATAAAATGAACTGTTTGGATTCAATTCCCCAGCTTGCTTAATCTTAGATACACTATACTGAACTCCTTGATTCGGGTGACCTTCATCATTAGCTGCTACAGCCGGATATGTTGTATTAAAAAAAATAAGTGGCAATAAAAGTAAGTAAACTAAGTAAGTACGTTTTTTCATAAGTTCCTCCTGTTTTAAGCTAAATCAAATGAGTAAATCAGTTTACCTCATTAGTAAACTGATTTACTTTTTGATAAAAAGTCTAGCTTGTGTATCTATTTTTTTACTATATGTTTAATTTCTTATTATCTTGTCACACCAGCTGTTAAAGTCCATGTTAATGTATTTGTAAAAGCACCTGCTTTAGCAGTTAACTGAGGAATTGTAATTGATACATCTTCTGAATTCCAACGATTAACCGATACATCTTTACCTACGCCAGCTGTATCTGGAGCTTGGAATATTTTTTGAGCAGATCCAGTTACAGTAACCTCGTGTGTAGTCAAATCTGGATCAACAGCTGTTGGAGTTGCACTCAATGAGTTACGAGCTTCTCCTGCTGGAATTGTAATTCTTGCTCCAGTTAACGTATTTCCTCCATCTGTTAATTCACTATCTTGTTGAATTGAAACTGTCCAACCATTAACATCTGCACGGTTATCTGAAACTTGAATATATTGATAATCATTCACAGTTTTTTCTGCTTGGTATGTTCTTTCTGCACTTGCAACTGCTTGTGTACCAAATTTAAATGTTTTTGGCACAACATCTAATGTTAAGTTTCCTGTGTTACCTGTAGCTGTATGATCTACATCAATTCCTCCAGGAGCTGGTTTACTTGGATCTGACGGATCTACTGGTTGCGTAGTACCACCAGTATCTGTAAATGTTAGACTTCCTTCAGTTGTACCTGTTGCACTTGCAATTGTTGGAACAAAACCTCCTGCTCCAATTAATGTTACGACTGCTCCATAAATTACTTTATTCTTGATTGTTTTCATTTCATCTTCTCCCTACATTTGCTATTTATTGGTATTTCATTGTTGCTACAATTGTTGCTTAAAAACTAGTAAGACGCCACTTAAATTAAATTAGGCTTTCTAACACTATAAAGCTAATTTCCTCCTTTAACTCTCTCATCAGTTTGATAGGGTTCATTTTAATTATTAACTAACTCTTATGATTCTATTAATTTTTACATTCAACAAAAATTAAAGAAACTAAAAAATTAATTTAGGCTATTTCTTTGTACTAATTCTCACAATAAGTATTTAAAATGGACGTCTATCAATCATTTCTGATTGTATTTTTATAAATCCAACAACAAAAAGTGCTTGTAACGATAAGATACATCTTTTGCTATTGAATTCAAATATAAAATAAAGCATACTACATGTCAACAATATAAAATAACATCATTTCAAAGAACTTTCGTTTTATTATACATGTAATTACATATATAAAAATTTAATAATTAATAAGCATCATAATAAAAATGAAAGCAGAACTTAAATTTCCTTGATTTTCCAATGCACTTACAACCACTAGTAGATAAAGCTTTCAAAAATATAGAGATTTTTTTACATTAATAAAAAGATGCAGAAAATTTTATTTAAAAATTGATACATTTTATACACATTTAAAAAAAAATATATTTATATATAAAATAATCAGAAAATTCAACGTTATAAAAAGAACAAAAAACGTAAATTTCTTCACAAATTAAAATAACAACAAATATATATAACGCAAAAATCTAGTGTAACACAGTAATGTGTTACACTAGATTTTTCTACTTTTTATTCAAATTTTGTTATGATTTGATTCGTTCTTGCAGCTTCAAAAACAGCTTCTATCAAACGTAAATTTCGTAGAACCTCAGTATTTTTAACAATTGGTTCAGCTTTTTCTTCAATTACTGAAGCAAAATTATCATAAAAGCTCTGAGAATTTTGCTGTGGCTGTGGTAAATCCAATGTATTTGTCGCTTCTTCCGAAGGTGGCGCCATTGTTTTCGTTAAACCTACACCTGCTTGAATTGGTTTTGGTTCTACTTTTTCAGCATCCCAATTGCGTTTGACCATCTTTCCTTTCATTGACCAATCTTCAATCAGGGCTGTCCCTTCTGTTCCTTTAACATACCAACGTGGTAAAGAAATATAATTAGTCGTTCCAACTTCAACAATGGCCGTTACTCCATTCTCAAACGTCAGTGTACTAATAAACCCATCATCTACTTCATCACCTAAAATAAAACTTAACTCCGCACGAACACTAATAATCTTGCTATCAACCATGTAAAGCATTTGATCAAGCAAATGTACGCCCCAATCTAAGAGCATTCCACCACCATGAGCTGCTTCATGTCGCCAATCTCCCGGAATCCCATTAGCACCATGGACACGAGATTCAATCTGGAAGATATCTCCAATTGATTGTTGATCGTACATTTCTTTAACAATCAAAAAGTCTTCATCCCAACGACGATTTTGATGCGTCATAAAGACTTTGTTCACTTTTTTAGCAACTGCATCAATCTCAATAAATTCCTGACTAGATAAAGTTACAGGCTTTTCACAGATAACATGTTTGCCCGCTTCCAATGCTGCAATCGCAATTTCACTATGAACATCATTAGGTGTTGCAATCAGTACGACATCTACCTTTTTATCGGCTAATACTTCTGCTAAATTCGGATATGCTTGATAACCTAATTCTATTCCATAGTCTAAACGTTCTTGTTTAACATCATAAACGCCTGTCACTTCAAGAACATCATTCTTTTTAATTAAGGTGCTATGGTAATGCCCCATGCCACCAAATCCAACAATCACTACTGAATATTTTTTTTGACTCATGTTTTTCATCCCTTCTATTAGACAATAGATTTCACTTTGCTTCTATATTATTATGCCCACCACATATCTAGAGGTGCGTCTTTAATTAAGATTGATTGCAAATTAGTTACAGCGCGATTGAAGCCCTCATCAATTGACATTAAAGGATCTTCATGTTCAATACTTACTACATAATCATAGCCATATGTTCGTAATGCGCTCATAATCTCTGACCACTCTGACATACTATGACCACAGCCAACAGAGCGGAACGTCCATGCGCGTGTTTGAACATCGCCATAAGGTTGCATATCAGTTAACCCATACATATTGATATTGTCCTGATCTAGGTACGTATCCTTTGCATGGAAATGATGAATCGCTCCCGCCTTACCTAGAATTTTAATTGCACCAACAGGATCAATCCCTTGCCACCATAAGTGACTTGGATCAAGATTGACACCAATTGCATCACAGGTTTCTTCGCGTAATTTTAAAATCGTATAAGGTGTGTGACATAAGAATCCACCATGTAATTCAATCCCAATCTTAATCCCATGCTCAGTAGCAAATTCACCAATTTCTTTCCAATAAGGAATTAATTTATGTTCCCATTGCCATGTTTTAATATCTGAATAAACTGTTGGCCATGGAATGACTGGCCAGTTCGGTGCTTTAGCATCTTCACTGTCCCCTGCCGTTCCTGAAAAAGTATTCACCACAGGTACACCCATTAACGCTGCTAATTGGATGGATTTACGTAAAATCTCATCTCCATCACGAGCTTCCTCTTTATCAGGAGAAATTGGATTATTATGGCAACTAAAAGCACTAATCGTTAATCCACGTTTTTCTAATTCAGCTAGATAGGCTGTCCGCTTTTCCTCACTTGCTAATAACTCATCTGTTGGGCAATGATGATTCCCTGGGTTTCCACCTGTTCCAATCTCAACTGCATCTAAACCAGCCGCCTCTGCACGATCTAACATTTCCTCAAAACTTAAATCAGCAAATAAGGGCGTAAATACACCTAATTTCATAAATCATTTTCCTCCTTTAAACTATATGCATTTTATTTCCCAGAATTTTTTATTTCTTCTAACGCTTTTGCATTTCCATATACAGGATAATCACGAATTGTTGGTTTTGCCCAATTCACTCCGTTGATAATCACTTTTTGAATTTCTACATTATAGTAGGTTGGATAAGTTTCATGTCCCGGTTGGAAATAAAAAATCTTACCACTACCACGCTTATATGTGATTCCACTACGAAAAACATTTCCGCCTTCATACCAACCAGTGAAAATCAATTCATCTGGTACTGGAATATCAAAATGCTCCCCATACATTTCCTCATGCTCTAAGTCAATATACTCACCAATTCCATCAGCAATTGGATGACTTGGGTCCATTACCCATAGACGTTCCTTTTCACCAGCTTCACGCCATTTCAAATCACAGCTAGTTCCCATTAATTTCATAAATAGTTTAGACATATGTCCTGAATGAAGAACAACTAGGCCCATTCCTTCTAAGACCCGTTTTTGCACACGTTCCACAATAGCATCTTCCACTTCGTCATGCGCTACATGTCCCCACCATACTAAGACATCCGTTTCAGCTAACACTGCTTCTGTTAAACCATGTTCAGGCTCGTCTAAAGTTGCTGTTTTCGTAGCCATCCCTGCTGCCTTTAAAAAACTAGCCAATTGTTGATGAATTCCCTCTGGATAGATTTTTGCTACAGCCTCATCTGTTTTTTCATGTCGATACTCATTCCAAATCGTTACCTTTACCAAATTACTTCATCCTCTCTTTAACTAACCTTCTGCTAAGATACGTTGCAAATTCGTTAAACCAATCTCAACACTCTTTAACGTTGATTGAGTAAAAGCTTCCTGTTCAATAACAAGCCACTCTACGCCATCTTCAATCGCTTCTCGCACAAATCCAGCAATATCTAAAACTCCATTGCCAATTTCTGTGCTTTCTACAGGGTTTTCCTTCATATCTTTTAAATGCACTAATTTCATACGCCCCTTATACTGCTCCATAAAATTAACCACATCTACACCGGCGTATTGAATCCAGTACGTATCCAGTTCAAAATTCAAACCAGGTACCGCTTTCAGTAACATCTCTAAAATAAAGTCATCTTCTATTTTTTCAAACTCATGATTGTGATTATGATAGCTAAATGTTAATCCTGCTGCTTGAACTTTACTAGCAATCTCAGTCATATTTTCAGCAAAACTCTGCCAGCCATCTTCTGTTTCAAAGCTTGCCCACGGTACAACTAAATTCTGATTGCCAAGCTCTTTTTCATAAGCAATGACTTCCTCTAGATTCTCTAAAAAACGCTCATAAGGAATGTGAGAACCTGCTACTTTTAGATTTAGCTCAGCTAATTTAGCCTTTAACTCACTAGCACTTTTATCATAATAGCCAGCAAATTCTACCCCGTCATACCCCATCTTCGCGACTGCTTCCAACGTGTCAAAAAAATTTTCTTTTGCTACATCTTGTACACTCCATAATTGTAATGCAATTGGCTTCATCTAATTTAATCCTCCACTTCATTTAATAATCTTCGTTTCAACCAAATCTGATCCTTACATTGAAGTCCATTCTCATAGATTGGTTCTGGATAATGCTCCACAAAATAATTAGGAATTTCAGCAAATTTTTCAAAGCCCAGTGACTGGTACAAAACCAATTGCCCTAAGCTAGAATTGCCCGTAGCAATCTCAACTTCAATTATAGTTTGCTTTTTTGCTTCTATTAGAACCTGTTCTAATAAATACCGTCCCAGTCCTCTTCCTTGCAACTCTTCTTTAATTGCTACATTCATAATTTCTGCTTTATTTTGAGTTTTCAAACACAACACACAAACGCCAATTATTTCTTCATTTTCAACTAATCCATAAACTTGATTATCTGATAAATATTTTGCCACCATTAATTCATCTGGATCAGCTAAATAAATCAATTCCATTGGATAGTCTGTTCTTTCTAAACGCCTAATTTCCATACATACTCACTACTCCTTAAACTAGAGACTACTAAAAAACAGCTAGAATTCAGTTATATTGATAGCATTTTATCAAATTATCCTTCATCCTAGCTGATTGCTTTTTAGTTTAAGAGTCTTTATTTATTAAAAAAAACAGGCTCGCCAGTTTGGCTTGATTGATAGATAGCTTCTAATATTTGGGTAACAACTAATGCTTGTTCTGGTTTTACGACAGGTTCAGTATTCGTCAAGATAGCATTCAACCATTGACGTGCTTCAATAATTGCGGGATCTTCTCCAGTTCCATCATAAAAATCAACGCCACCTGCATCTAGTTGGATTTTTTTCTCATACATTTCGCCATGAGCCTCACCATTAATTCGTAAGCCGTCTTTCATATCTGCTCCGCCTTCAGTTCCACAAAGGGTTGTTTGAGCTTCACCGGTATCTAGTGTGTTTAGTGCCCAACTAGCTTCTAACGCAATTGTTGCTCCATTTTCCATGGTAATAAAACCAAAAGCCGAATCTTCAACCGTAAACTTCGCTGGATCCCAAGGTCCCCAAGCGTTGGCTGAATTAGCCTTATTCGATAATTTATGATAGCTATTGCCAACAACATATTTTGGTTTGTAATTATTCATCATCCATAAGGTTAAATCCAACGCATGAGTACCGATATCAATTAACGGTCCGCCACCTTGAGCTTCTTCATCTAGAAAAACTCCCCAAGTTGGAACAGCACGACGACGAATGGCATGAGCTTTAGCATAGTAAATCTCACCTAATTCATTATTTTCGCAAATGGTTTGTAAATAAGTTGAATCTTTTCTAAAACGATTTTGATACCCAATCGTTAATTTTTTCCCAGTTCGTTTTGCTGCCTCAATCATAGATTCTGCTTCTTTAGTTGTTTTTGCCATTGGTTTTTCACACATTACATGTTTACCAGCTTCCATAGCTGCTATTGAAATCTCAGCATGAGAAATATTCGGTGTACAAACATGGATCACATCAATTGTTGGATCTTTTAGTAATTCTTGATAATCTGTGTATATTTTTGATTCAGAAGTACCAAAGTCTGCTTTTGCTTTGACTGCACGTTCTTCCACAATATCACAAAAAGCCACCATTTCCCCTTCTTTAACCGCTTTCAAACTAGGCATATGTTTTCCGTTAGCGATTCCGCCACAGCCAATAATTCCAATTTTCAATGTCATTTGTTTATATCCTCCTTTAAATTCTTGATGATAGCTTAACTATAAAGAAAAAAGTAAGGGCTTTCTACCCGATTTCTTGTTTAAATATTCCCGGATATTGTCTTTTTGTATTTTAATGGAGAACTTCCCACTAAGTCTTTAAACTGATGATGAAAGGTTTTAACACTGCTAAATCCAGTCTGCTCAGCAACTTCGGTGACACTGGCATCTTCATTTAGCAAAATCCACTTAGCCTTATTTAAGCGATAATCTGTTAAAAATTGAATAAAGGTTGTTCCTGTATTTTTCTTAAAAAACTTTGTAAAATAAAAACTACTAAATCCCATATAACTTGCTATTTCATTTAACGTAATCGTTTCATGATAGTGATTTTCAATGTAAGTAAAAATTTTATCTAAACGCTCAAGATTTTCCATTTGTTTTGTACTTGAAATTTCTTGCCTTGTTTGAGTATTTTCATTTTGGGGAATTTCACGATAAAGCAGTGCCAACAACTCAAACATCTTCGCCTTAATTACATAGCGATAACCTACTCTTCGTTCCAAATTTTCTTCATGAACCGTTACTAATAATTCTCGAACTCGCTGTGCTACGTCTTCTGGCCAACCACTACTTTCTTGCACAATACTGGAAAATAAGTTCCGTAGTTTTTTAGTCGTCTGCTCTAGCGTGGAAATATCTTGAAAAAAGCTTAAATCGAATTGAATGACAATTCGCTCACTTTCCGGTGAAGCTAGGAAATAATGAACATCACCGCCATTAATCATATAAATATCATTTCGCTTCAATTGCAATGGAACATCGTTGACGCCAATATTCACATCACCTTCACGAACATAAATAATCTCAATTTCTTTATGCCAATGAGGATAGACTAAAATATCCCCTTCATTTACAAAACTTCTAAATAAAAAATCATCATTTAAATCTGGTAACTCTAAATAAACACCCATCTGTCAATCCTCCTAGCAACTCATTCAAAAAATATGATTCGCTTTCATCTTACCTTAAATGCCTTTACGATAATAGTAGGAACCTTCAAAATAAAAGCATCATTTTTTTATTTATTGCCAAAAAACGAAGGATTTCAAGGGTTTAGAACAGCCTTTTCGACACATTTATAGTAAACTTGCTAATGTAGGACAAAATAACATAGCGAGGTGAGTAATTTGAAAAATGTAATTAAATATTTATTATTGATTAGTGCTATTTTAATGTTGATTATGGGAATCTGGTTTATTTTCAATCCAAGTGCTTCTCTAGCAACAGTAACCATGTTAATTGGATTGCTATTAGGAGCGAACGGAATCATTGAAACTTTCTCCTATTTCCAAGAACGAAGAGTTTGGAATATTTCTAAATGGGTATTATTTGACGGACTGGCTTCATTGATTGCTGGATTGTTTATCCTATTTAATCCAGGAATTGCACAAAGTACATTAGTTTTTGCCTTTGGAATTTGGGTACTTTTCTCTGGAATTATGCGTTTGTTGACCGCTGTTTCTATTCGCAATTTCCCAGGTTGGACATGGATTTTGACAATTGGAATTATTGCAATTGTCATTGCCATCATCTCATTCTTCAATCCACTTATTCTAGGGATTGCACTAGGCTTAATTTTAGGCGTTTTCTTTATTATCCAAGCCTTCAATATTTTTATGATTTACTTGATGATTAAGGCTCAACCTTAACCACACTCCCCAAAGTCGTTAGAAGTGCTTCTTACTTCTGACGGCTTTTTTTGACAGAGGATTTTTAACGTTTATAATAAACAGAGTAGAGCTTTCACCATTTTTAGACTAGCAAAGGAGTGCTTATGGAGAAATTAAAAGGTGTATTATATGTATTTATCATTGCACTAGTTGCAACCTGGTTAGGAAACTTATTTCCAATTGTTGGAAGTGCTGTTTTTGCAATATTATTTGGGATCTTAATAAAAAATACTCTTGGAGTTCAAGAACAATTCAAGTCTGGAATTGCTTTTTCATCAAAAAAAATTTTACAAGGTTCCATCATCTTACTAGGATTTAGCCTAACGATTCAAGACGTTGGAAAAACTGGGCTTTCTTCATTAAAAGTAACTTTATTTACGATTCTTGTCGCATTTGTAGTGGCTTTTTTATTCGGTAAATGGCTAAAAATCCCTAATAAAATGCAGATTCTAATTGGAGTTGGAACCGCTATTTGTGGCGGATCGGCCATTGCTGCGGTGTCACCAATCATCGAGGCGGATGAAGACGAAGTCGCGTTATCGATTTCCACTATCTTCCTATTTAATATTATCGCTGTTTTTCTCTTTCCATTTTTAGGGCATCTTTTTAACATGTCTGATGCTGGTTTTGGACTTTGGGCAGGAACAGCGATTAACGATACCTCATCTGTTGTTGCCGCTGGATATAGCTTTAGCAATGCTGCTGGGGATTTCGCTACAATTGTAAAATTAACTCGAGCAACATTGATTATCCCAATTTCATTAATCATTGCTGGAATTACTTTTTATCAAAAGAAACAAACAACCGAAAAAGTGTCATTAAAACAAATCTTCCCTTGGTTTATTTTGTATTTCTTAATCGCTTCAATTATTAGCTCAACTGGTATTTTACCTGCTGCTTTTATCTCAACTAGTAGTTGGTTAGCTAAGTTTATGATTGCTATGGCATTAGCTGCAATTGGGCTATCTGCCAATCTAAAAGATATGCTCAAAACTGGAGCAAAACCGGTTTTATTAGGTTTAATTACTTGGTTCTGTGTAGCTGGAAGTAGCTTGTTGATTCAATTTTTTGAAAACCAATTGTAATTTTTTTCAAAAAGGTATTTAAGAAAGTATTAAAAAATAACCATTCGTCTGAAAACATTTGGAGTTTTTATGAAAACAGCTTATACTAAGAACTGTCCGCCTTGATCTTTAAAGGCAACTAAACCATTTGAAGGGAAGAAATTATACGTATGTTAGATATTTTAAAAGCCGTCATTCTAGGAATTGTTGAAGGAATTACCGAGTGGCTTCCAATTAGTAGTACGGGGCATATGATTTTAGTTGATGAATTTCTAAAACTAGATGTATCAAAAGCCTTTTTAGAAATGTTTCAAGTAGTTATTCAATTAGGTGCTATTATGGCCGTTGTCGTCCTCTATTTTCATAAGCTAAACCCATTCTCGCCTAAGAAGACAAAGCAAGAGAACAAAGATACTTTTAGTTTATGGTTTAAAGTAATCGTTGCAGTTTTACCTGCCGCTGTTATTGGATTAAAATTCGATGACTATTTAAATGATAAATTTTATAATTTTGGTACAGTTGCAACAACACTAATCATTTATGGAATTTTATTTATTGTCATTGAAAATTGGGCAAAAGATCGTACACCTTCAATTACTAGCTTTAAAGATTTAAGCTATAAAACAGCATTATTGATTGGAGCTTTTCAAGTTTTAGCTTTAATTCCTGGAACGTCTCGTTCTGGAGCAACAATTTTAGGAGCTATCATTTTAGGAAGTTCACGCTTTATTGCTGCTGAATTTTCTTTCTTCCTATCAATCCCAGTCATGTTTGGTGCCAGCCTTTTAAAAATGATAAAATTTGGCTTTAACTTCACTGGTATGGAAATCGTCATCCTATTAACTGGTATGATCGTTGCCTTTGTTGTCTCAATCTTAGCAATCAAATTCTTGATGGGTTACATTAAAAATAATGACTTCAAGGCATTCGGTTGGTATCGTATTATTTTAGGGGTTATCTTACTAGGTTATATGTTTTTCTTTAAATAATTAGCTTAAAACCACCAAAATTCAAAATTTTGGTGGTTTTATTTTAACTTCATTTTCTTACCTAAAAGACCACAGTTTTCTTTTTTCCATTTGCTTTTAAAGGATATTCTCTAATTCGTTGGGCAAACTCCATATTGATTACTTCTGCGTTCTCATTGCTAATAACCACTATCCAACCATCTTGATTTTTTTCTATTAAAAACAGATTTACTATTTGTGCTAAGAGTCTATCAAAATGACCTTCAAAAACATAATATCTAGATTGACTACCTTAGCACTACCAACTTCTCCACAGCCAACCGATACGACGCATAACTAAACCCTGTTTCCCAAAAGTTTCAACATACTTCTCATGAGATTTTTTTTTTATCAATATCTTCTTTCATAGGTTTTTCCTCCTATTTTTTTTATAAACGAAAAACAGTATTAGTAGTTATTACTCACTAATACCATTTCAATACTATACAATTTAGCTGATTGTATAGTATTGAAATATTTGAAAAGACTAGAAAAGACTAGAAAAGTCCTTTGAATTTTTAATTTAATCTATTTCTTCTTTTATCATATCTAAAAGAAATCCTCCAAAGTTATCATATAAAACTTCATTTTTTTGCGCATTTTCAGAAAAACCTGGAAAATAAGATGTAATTTTGGGCTCATTATCACTATTCAAATCTTCATAGTTCATACAATACATTTCTCCCATTCCAGTATTGTACAGGATAACTAAATGCTTTGGCATATTTACCAAATTTCGTTCATTTAAAGTAACCCAAACAACATCTGGAACACCAGAATTGTCAAAGTCTTCTCTAAACACTCCATAAATTTCTATAGAACCAAAAGTTAAAGCTCCAAAACAAGATAAAAAAAGTTTATAGTCTTCTGGAAATTGTACACTAAGAACCAATTGAGCTTTTTTTATGATATCATCTGAGGCCCCTCCAAAATCATCTACTAAATCATCATTCTCTTCAATTATTTTTTTTGCTTTACTATACTCTTCAGTCATCAATACAAAATCTCCTTTACTTAAAATCTTTTACTCTATTTTTCCAATAGTCAGAACGCCATTTATTAAAAGATTTCCTATCTATTCCAGACGGAACTGAATTAGGATTAATATGAATTGTTTTAGAATTGATCTGATGGAAAGACTGCTCTACCTCTGCAATAGAGCTTATATCTCGTTGGGTCATATGATGCAAGTTCACAGGGTTACCATCTGGTCCTAAAGGAGCCAATCCTTGGTTCATTCTTTGAAGATTAGAACGTCCCTTAACATCTACTTTATTAATATCAATTATACCATCTCTTTGATAAACTTTTGTTCCTTTAAAATCAATATCCTTTTTCCAGTATTCCCTAATTTGTGAATGATTTTTTGGAACATCAGCCCCACCAACTTCTTTACTCCGACAGCCAACCGATACGACGCATAACTAAATCCCAACACTTGTAAAGCCTGCGCCAATTCCGCTTCCGTTGACCATGTATGCATGTCCTCTACAACTTGCGAGCTACTGACATGTCCACCATTTGCTTTAACAATTGAAGACTTTTATCATCTACCAATATTTTGATACTATCTCCCAAAAGTCGTAAAATCTAGCATTTTTCCAACAAAATTTTTATCTGTCTTTTTGTTGCGGGTATCATTTCTTTCGGTCTCTCAACATACTTATCATTTTCTATTGTAACTAAACAATTATCACAAGTTTTATAAATAATTGTTTGATCTGTGGAAGATGAAATTTTTAAATTGGCATCTTGACAACTTGGACATAACTCTTCTGTCATAAATGTAGCAACATCCCATATCATATGAATTACATTACCACAAATTTCTTTTTCAGTTGCTTCAAGCATCTCTTTTGCATAAAATGATGTCAATCATTCTAAATTATCATCTGTAGTCCCTAGATAAAATTCACCTTCTTTAAATTTTTCAATATTATTTAAACTGTTTTCAAAAACATAATTTCTAAAATTAGAATCATATTTATTTACATATTCAATCAATTTTTTGAAAAATATTGAAAGCTCATTTTTTGAAAAATTTTTATATAATTGTACGATTTCTTCGTTCATTCTTATCCTCCTATGGCTTTGGTATCGGATACGTAGTAACTAAATTACCTGCTTTGTCTGTTATAATGCGAATGTAATTTGTTGACTGACCGCCTACATTAGGTAGACTTGGTTTTACAGTACCTGCAATCTCTCCAATGTCAACTATTCTCTCAAATTGATTTCCAGGTATTTCTTTAACAGGAATGTTCACTGTACTTTTATTGGATAGAATACTTTTTAATTTATCTTGACTGATAGTAAACTGTCCAGCATTTCTATTGGAATTACAATGCCTGTCTATTACATGGTTAAATCCCAGCACTTGTAAAGCCTGCGCCAATTCGGCCTCCGTTGCCCATGTATGCATGTCCTCTACGACTTGCAAGCTACTGACAAGTCCACCTAGAAATCCAGAATAGCTATCCCCAGTTTCAAGATTCACCCCATCCCGAAAACCAGCTTTCACCTTTTTATCCCATTCGTCCAACGAGATAAATTCAAACATATCCGGATCTAAATGATGCCCTGCTCGCTTTAAATATTGATACAACGCTGGATTCTTAACGCCTTTTCCGTCTTTAATTCCTCAATGTAATAAACTAATCTGTTAATAACCCAAAAATGGTATTAGTAAAAAGTTACTAATACCATTTCATAAATTAAATATCTGAAAAATAATTTGTAGTCGTTAAAAAGCTTTAAATTATATATGTTCCTGAATTGTTTTCAAAATCCCACTAAAATCTTCTTTTAATTCATCGACTTTCTTCTCACTGTACATAAAATATCCATTTAAGCCTCGATGGATAATGGCAGACATCGTAGGATGATATTTTTTATCAGTAGATTCTATTAAAAATTTTGTAAATTGTGCGCTAGCCAGTGTAGAATAATCCAGCTTTTCATTTAAAATTTGAATCATCCCTCCTTGAATATCGGTAGGTGTGACTCCCTTTTTCTGTCCTAATCCGTTTATCATCCCAAAAATATAAGATAAGTACCATAAATTTGCTTAGCCTGCTCATCATACAAATTGTATTTTATTATCTTAGATACTTCATCAGTAAGTTTTAAACTTTCATTAATATAATCTTGTTTTTCTTCCATTTTTACTTTCTCCTTCTATATTATTTTTATTTTACCTTTGGGATATTGTCCACTCCATCCACATGGAATATATCCCGTCATATATACAGCATATATAGTTTCATAAAAATCAGAGTGTATTACTTCAGAATATGATTTATAAAGAATAATATTTATTATATCAAACTTGATTTGATCTTTCATTTCTTCTAAAAGTTTTTCCTTTAAAATTAAAATGTCTAGTTTTTTTTCAACGCAAGGTATTATTTTTTCTTTAATTTCATTCACTAAATGATTCCAATTACTAAATAATTCTTTATTATTTTGAGCCAAATAACCCGAAATTTTACCTCTTTCTTCCAAGCAAAGATTCTCCCATTTTAAACTATTTATACTTTTTTCTGCTAATTTTAAATCTTTTATCTCTTGATACCCAATTTCCAAGTTAGTGGAATGTGACAAAAAATCTATTTTTTTAATTATTTCAATCATATTTTGATCCAATTTCATATTTAAACACCTCAAGGTTTTAATTTAGGTAAGTTAATCTTACCCGGTATTCTAGGAACAAAATCTTCTGAAGAAAGTCCCACTGAGCTTTGCTGTTTCATAGCCTCTACTACTGCTTTATTTGCTTGAACTTCAGATATACCAGCATTAATTAGTGACTCTTTTAGTACCTGATTATAAGTATAACTAATTTTTGTTAAATGGTAATTATCTAACGGCTATTCCTCAACTTGACAATTAAGTCAATTTTGCAGCAACAGCATTAATTTAAAAGTCTATTACCTAGATTACTTTAATTTCTGTCAAAGTAATCCCCGTGATGTTATTTTTCTCAATTAGATTCTTAAAATTTTCTGATACAAAAACTGGTACTTCCTGTCTATTCGCTAACTTAAATACATCAGATTTTTGTATTTTTTTTTCATAAACAGCAAATTTACTTACTGTATAAATCGTTCCTATAGTTGAAATTTCTGTAGAAAAATAGTCTGATTCTTCTAAACATAAAGCATCTACCACCCTTATTATATTACCTATATAATAAGGTAATTTCTGCTTCCCATCTTTTTCAATTATTTCTACAGGTAAAAATTGAATGTCCGTATTTAAGCTTTCTAAGAGTTTCTTTAACTTAAGAGACACAACAAACCAGCCTTTATCATTAGCTAAATAATCAGTAGCTAAATGACCTTCTTTTTGATCAAAAGAAAATTTAAATCTACCATCCCATCCATCAAATTTTTTCCCTATAACTAAGTCGTTCTGCTGAATACCAAAATCATTTTCATAGTGACAAATTATATCTTCACTTCGGATCATATCTGTTGACAATTTGTAGTACTTCATCTCTAAACCTCCTATTCTTTTAACCAATATTCCTTGTATAACATATCAGGATTAGAACTAATATTATTCTTTAAACTAGTATATAACGCTAAAAAAATCTCTTGATTCCCTTGTGCGATATTATCAAATTGTTTCATATTTTCTAAAACATAGTCATGGTATGATGCATTAGGATGCCTCCCTTGATGTGGTAACAACTCCTTATTCCAATCATCATTCAAATCTAAGCCATATTTTTTTGCCAGCTCCTCGAACTGTGGAGTATAGGTTTTATTCTTATTAGTTGCATAGTGATGTAATTGTTTAGGCTTTGTTAGTTTAGAGTTTTCTTTAGTAGAATCTTTATCCTCAGCACCAAGCTCTTTACTCCCACTCCCCACAGCCAACCGATACGACGCATAACTAAATCCCAACACTTGTAAAGCCTGCGCCAATTCCGCTTCCGTTGCCCATGTATGAGCTACTGACAAGTCCACCCAGAAACCCAGAATAGCTATCGCCAGTTTCAAGATTCAAACCCTCATATAAATCTTATATTTCTATTGTTGATACGCAAAGAAAACGGTATTAGTATTTTCTATTCACTAATACCGTTTCAATCTAAGTTAGCGATAAGTTAATAATCACATCTTTAAAAGAATTATTTTTATTGATCTCTTTTTCTAATTGTTCCAAAATATTATCAATCGAAATTTGTCTAAACTCAATAGTATTTTGTTGTATGATTTTTTTTATTTCTTCTTTTCCTAAATTTGATTCTACAATCTTTAAGGAAATAGCATAAAAATTGCTATTTATATTTAAACAATATCCATTTACTCTCAGAAAAATGTAAGTTGTTACTAGAGCTGTACGTTTATTTCCATTATAAAAACAATGATAATTAGAAAAGGTATACCACAAATAGGCTGCCTTATCAAAAATTGTAGGATATAACTCTACTCCAAAAATTTGTTGATTCAATGATTGAGAAATTAAATTTACAGACTTCTTATCTCTAACACCTTACATAGGTTTTACTAGATACGCAGTTAATTTCTGCAAATATTTATTGATACCTACTATTAGTTCTTCATCCATAATTTTTTTTCACAAATCCTTCTAGTTCTTCATAAGAATGAAATTTATTATGACTAGTATTTTTAGGCTCGTCTATATAGATAACATAGTCTAAAATACCATGCGAATAATTAATGGATAACATTACTACATGATTAAATTCTACATTGATTGAATTTCGGATTTTATCAAATAAATTGTTAATATCTTCGAAGTCTATGTTTTTATTTATCTCATTTCTCATGTTTTGTTCTGTTTCAACAATAGAATTTGTATCTCCCCCAGAAATTCTTTCTTTTTTTTCAGTATCAAATAACATGACAGTATACTTGTTAGTTTTTCTAATCGAATCATATTTCACTAAAAAATTTGCTTTATTTTCCTTTAAGAATATTTGCAATTTCTGACACATTTTTTAAATCCCCCGTTCCTATTCTATTTATCAAGTTCCACTTTTGTGAATCACTCAAAGATGATTTCAATTCCAACTCATCTAATAACATATTTAAAGTATCAAACGCAGTTCGTTTGTTTCCATCTACAAAAGCATGATCTGTAATACTTCTGGTTACCGCAGAAGCTTGCTCCCATGCATCCTCATAATAAGAAGCAGAATTAATAATACTTTCTATTGAATTATTTTGCTCGAATCCATTAGAATATTTTTTATTGATATCTCTAATAGTATCAGCAATTTCAGGCGTATTATCAATTAAATTTCTAGACGGTTTATTGACTTTAGCCCCACCAACTTCTTTACTCCCACAGCCAACCGATACGACGCATAACTATATCCCAACACTTGTAAAGCCTGCGCCAATTCAGCCTCCGTTGCCCACGTATGCATGTCCTCTACAACTTGTGAGCTACTGACAAGTCCACCTAGAAATCCAGAATAGCTATCCCCAGTTTCAAGATTCACCCCACCCCGAAAACCAGCTTTCACCTTTTTATCCCATTCGTCCAACGAGATAAATTCAAACATTGTCGGATCTAAATGATGCCCTGCCTGCTTTAAGTATTGATACAACGCTGGGTTCTTAACGCCTTTTCCGTCTTAGAAGCTAATCTGTAAAATACTATAAATAAAGTCAATAGACTGCTAGACTCTCCTAACGTTCCTATTGACTTTATTTATTAGACATATCGGTTGTGTCAGCACCTGAAAAACTCATGAAATAGCTAACCTTGAGTTGTTCCACTATTTTTTTAGCTAACATATCCACCGTTTGCTTTAACAATTGAAGTTGCTCTTTTAAGCATTCCTGCCTACTTCACCCTCAGAATTCAGCAAAATAGCATGATAAATCCTTTGAATTTTTGTACAATAAATACAGCTAATTTTTATTGACTATTGGTAACTTGATCAGCGAGTGTGTTCATACTAACCAAGTCTCTACTTTCTCAATTCTTTTTGAGCACTTTTTAAGTTTTCATTAGCAATTTCCCCTGAATACAGTTCATTCATTATTATTGGAAATAGATTGCCCCATTGCTTATTTTCCAAATTTATACAAATAGTTGAGAAAAATGAATGAAAAAAATCACTTCTTCCTATAGGAAACCATAAAAAATCTACTTTTATACCTACTGTCATGTTTATCACCTCTTAAATATAATTTCTACATTTACATTAGATTTTCCCAAAATTCTACTTCTAATAGCCAATAAAATTTAAGCCATTTGAAGCAGCACCTTCAATTCTTCCATCTTTAGATTTCCCTCAAAACTTTTATAAAAATCATCCATTTTTTCTTCTGTTTAGGAATTTTCTCAGTTCTTAATCTTTTAGTGCCTTCTTAGCATATGAAATATCTGTATACAAATCTAAATTAGTAAATTTTTTCTCTATTATCTCTAATATATTAATAAAATTCTGGCTTTGTAAATTTTCTGAAATATCTTCAAAAACCTCACTTATCCACTCTATCTCATTTTCCGGACTAGTTTTCAAATAATTAATTGTTTCATTTTCATCTTTTGAAAAAATATCTGTTAGTTCTTTCCAAATCTCATTGATTTTCGGATCATCTGGAAACATCGTTTTTCTTTCAATAATTAACATTTTTACTTTTTTTGAATTAAGCAATTTTACCATCCTTTCAAAATTATTTCGGTTGTCTAGAATTATCAGGAATTATTGTTGATGGTTTTCCATTTTTTTTAATAATACCTACTCTAACACCCTCGTATTCTCCAAAAATCCATTGACCATCAGGTAAATCTTTATTTATTGGCAAATCATTTATATAGTTACCAGCATCACTAATCTTTTCTTTCTTCCATGATTCAGGAAACCAAGATTGTCCTGTACCTGAACGTTTCATCTTATTTTTATGGCTGGGAATATTTCCAACACGTACTCCATTTGAATATTCTTTAACAATATTAAACTCAATATTACTAGTTTTCAAATATTCAATATTATTTTGCCCATGACCTCCATTAATAAGTCGGTTATTTGAGTTAAACTCCCCTAAATCAGCATGTTTTAAAGTAGAATCAGGAATATTATTTACAATCTTTTTACTCCCACTCCCCACAGCCAACCGATACGACGCATAACTAAATCCCAACACTTGTAAAGCCTGCGCCAATTCCGCCTCCGTTGCCCACATATGCATGTCCTCCACGACTTGCGAGCTACTGACAAGTCCACCCAAAAATCCAGAATAGCTATCCCCAGTTTCAAGATTCAACCCATCCCGAAAACCAGCCTTCACTTTTTTATCCCATTCGTCTAACGAGATAAATTCAAACATATCCGGATCTAAATGATGCCCTGCTTGTTTTAAATATTGATACAACGCTGGATTCTTAACGCCTTTGCCTTCCTTCACCAACTGCCAAAATACTTGTGGATTACCTTTACCATCATAAACTAGTTTAGCATAAATCTCATACTCTTCTAACTCTTTTATTTTCTCTTCGTCAATCCCGTTGATCTCATTTTCTCGACTAGTCCATTGCTCATTGACGGTTAGCGCCCAATCCATCTTGGAACGATCCACTGTAAAGGTTTTACTCTCTCCATTCCAAGCCGTTTTTGTTTGCGCCAAGCCTTGCTCAATCAATTGTTGTAACGCGTCCACTTCTGAAAAGATCGTCTCAGAATAGGCGTTAAAGCGTAATAGTTGATCCAACTTTTCTTCCAAACTTCGCTTCACATCACTGTATAAAGTCAACAGTCGCATATTCGCTTGGAGCTGGCTATTTTTTAGTATGTCTGGCGTAGTTACTGATTGGATCAGTTCACGAATGTCTTCTGCTTGACCTAATAATTGGTTCACTTGCCTAATTTTTTCTTCCAATTCCGATTGCTTCAAGTCCCCACTATCTACTTGATCTTGGTAGTCTTCCGGCAATCGCTTTACTGCTCGCTCCACAGCCTCGGATAATAAAATTCCCGCTTGACCTAACGGATATAAGACTAATGAAAAATACTGTTTCGCTGAATCATAGGCTTTTCCTGTCAGAAAAGGGCTATTCAAGGTAAATTCGCTAATGGCTTTCTGGACATCTTCATAATCCTGTACTTGTTTTTTGCTCATGGCACTCACGCTAGCCGCTTGTTTTTTTGAAGCTGAAACAAACATATCAATACTCATGCAGTTTCTCCTTTTCAGTTAGGATGACTTGTCTTTTTTCATAAGCCACCTCATCTAATTTTCCTTGAAGCTCCCACTTTTCACTAGTTAATTCATTGTTACTTTCCTCTAAGTAGTTCTGCACATCTCTTGATTCTTGGTAAAACTCCTCTTTAACGGATTCGTAAAAAGAATGGCGATCATGTTTATAGAATAAATCATCTAAGTCCTCCAGCAAATGCTGGGCTTCATGAAAATGTGATTCGTAGGCTTCTGTTAGTCGTTGAATTTGTCTGATTTCACTATCATTAATTTCTTCTTTTACTCGTAATCGACATTCCTTTTGATGTAAGGTTTCCCATTTATCCATTCATTCAACCACCCATCCGTTGAAATTCAGTTTGGCTGACCAGCTGATCTAGCGCTTCAAAGTCTTTCGCAACACTTTGAAGATTCATTGATCCCAGCATAATCGCACTAGCAATTTGTTTAGCAGTCTCTTGTGCTAGCTGAATCTTTTCTTGTGCTTCTTGATTTCCCACAATCGTTGTTTGCCAGTCTGTCTCTATCGTTGAAATCTGTTTTAGATTATCGGTAGTATTTTTTAATCCTGTTGCTTTTTGACTTGCTTCGGTTAAATCACTTTTGATCTTTTCCATAAATGCCCTCCTTTTTTATAATTACAGTTATTTAAAATTCTACCATATATTTTCTATAATAAAAACTAAAAAATTACAATATTATTTCAACATATATAATTTATTTGTTTTTAATAAACTAGTGAACACTCTTCTTAAAAGCAAATAAGCTAGGCAGAATACCTGATAAGTTTAATCAGAATTCTGCCTAGCTGTCTTTATTTTGTATACAACCTAAACAATAATCTAGTTGTAAAGGAATTGTTATTTAACCCAAACTTATTGATTTTTTATTGACTATTCATCATTTTTTTATTAAGATTAACGACGTATATGGAATTTTTGGAACGTCACTTTGTTGAATTGATTTATTATAAAATCTTTAGACAAGGATTTATTGATGGTATCAATTATCAAACGTAGTAAGTAAGGAGAATAAAAAAAGAAGAGCTTAGAATAAAAATGCTTATCCTAAGCTCTTGCTATTTTTGCTAATGAATAAAACCTTGTACACCATGTTCGCCTTTGTCATGGAACAATATCCGTGCTTGTTCTAGCTCTTTTAAAGCAGCATTAAAATCTTCAATAAATTCTTCTGCCATACTTTGTCCAAAATCAGCTCGTACAACATAACGCTGAATAATAATAGTCTGTAAATCTGGTGGTAACGGATAGGCAGGAACTTGCCAACCTTTCATCTGCAAGCGATCAGCCAATTCGTATAGTGTCCATTCCACTTCTACAGATTCTTTCAAACGATAGCAAACAATCGGTAGATTTCGACCATCATTGTAAACCTCAAATAAACCCGTTTTCTTGATTTCATTTGCTAGAAAAATCGCCACTTGTTTCGTTCGTTCATGAATTGCTCGATAGCCTTCAAAACCAAAACGCAAAAAATTATAATACTGACCAATAATAGGACTAGCACTACGAGAAAAATTAATTGCCATC
Source organism: Carnobacterium gallinarum DSM 4847 (assembly GCF_000744375.1). Lineage (NCBI taxonomy): Bacteria > Bacillati > Bacillota > Bacilli > Lactobacillales > Carnobacteriaceae > Carnobacterium > Carnobacterium gallinarum. The sequence continues at coordinate 412,010 of NZ_JQLU01000005.1, forward strand.
GTAGGCATTTTTCCACCTAGATAACTCACTTCAAAGATTAACTCTTCAGGCAAATACGCTTTATCCCGCCATAAGACCCACCCTATCCCAGGATAAACTAAACCATACTTATGACCTGACGTATTAATTGAAACTACATTTTTTAAACGAAAATCCCATACTAATTCTGGATCAATAAACGGGACAAACATAGCACCCGATGCTCCATCGACATGAATATAAACTTTGTAATCTGTCTGACGATTGTGCTCTTCTACTAAAGCATCTAATGCTGCAATATCATCGAATTTCCCAGTATACGTGATCCCTAAAATACCGACAATGCCAATTGTATAAGGATCAACATAATCCATCACCTTCGTTACATCAATACTCATATGTGCAACACTCATTGGTACAACTCGCATCTCAATGTCCCAATAGACACAGAATTTCTCCCAACAAACTTGGTAGCCAGATGAAATCACTAGGTTCGGTTTCTGTACTTGCAAATCCAACCCAAGCTTTTCTGCATTATTCCGCCAACGAAACTTCATAGCCAATCCACCTAACATACAGGCTTCAGAAGATCCTACTGTTGACGTTCCAACATATTCAATTGCTTCCGGTGCATGCCACAAATCAGCCAACATACTAACACAACGATTTTCCAATTCAGCCGTACGTGGATATTCTGATTTATCAATAGCATTTTTCTCTAACGTTTCGGCCATTAATAACGTCGCTTCATCTTCCATATAGGTTTGACAAAACGTTGCCAAATTTTGTCGAGCATTGCCTTCGTCTAATAATTCATCCTTCACTAAACGATAAGCAACACTTGGTTCCACAGGATTTTCACCTAATTTATACTTTGGAATATCTTGTGATTCTGCCTTAGTTCCAAAAATCGGTTCGATTACATAGCTCTTCTTTCGCTCTTGATCCTTCTTCCCATATAACATCTACTTCCCTCCAATTTTGTGATTCTCTATTCTTAGCATACCTAATTCTCTCGCAAATAGACAACAATATCCATCCCATATAAACAAATAAAAAAGCGCTATTTAATAACTAGCACTTTTCTATCTTTATTGATTTCTTTGATTAAATACACTAATTCCTCGTTTCGATTGAGAAAGCTTCTCCAGAATTGAGGAATAATTTTTCGTTGCATAACCATAAAATAAAATATCAATTGCATAAAGTTGTGTTAATAATGAACTCGTCGCAGCACTTCTTAATGGCGCTTCACCGCTTATTCCGGTTTTTAAAGCGATGTCTGCTTGTTGGCTTAATGAGTTATTCGTTGCTTCCGTTAAGCTGATTGTGATTAAACCAAGTTCCTTCGCTGTTTTCATTAAAGATAGGACTTCTTGTTTCTCACCACTATTGGAAATTCCAAAAAAAATCGTATTTTTAGGAGCTACCGCCATTGATGCTACCAAATAATGAGTATCTTGTGAACTAACAACAACTTTGCCAATCCGTGTATATTTCTGTTGAATATCTAAAGCAACTAAATAAGAGGCTCCCAATCCATACGTATAAATCATAGAACTTGCTTCAAAATGCTCTGTTACCTCGTCAATCTGTTCCTTCGTTAGCCAATTATTGGTTTCATTTAAGACATGAGTTGTATTCAATACTAACTTCTTTTTAATTAACTCAATTTCTTCATTTGGGTTAATCTCAGTATATAAATTTTCTTTAATTTGATGTGAATCTGCCGATAACTGAAGCTTTAATTCTGTAAAACCTTTTAATTTCATTGAATGGCAGAAACGGATAATTGCTGCGGGGCTTGATTCAGCAACCTCGGCTAGTTCAGTAGCATTCATTTGAATAACTGCCTGTGGATTTTCTAAGACTATTTCAGCGATTTTTTTTTCAGATTTTGGCAAAGCTTCGATTTGCTCTTTGATTCTAAATAAAATGTTCGTATTCATTAGCTTTCACTTCCTTCATCTTAAAATTAAATTCATTTATCTATCAAATAATCTCCTGATTTATTGAACCCTTCATTTAGTATAGTATCATCAAATTTAGTGCTTCACAATACTTTCTAAAACCAAGAAAAGAGTATCAAGAACGAATTCTCAATACTCTCTATTTTTTATAATTCTGTTGCTTCCATTGCTTCTTTTGGAACACCGAAGAAGTAAGTTGCTAAGAAACCACCAATATATGCTGCTAATAGACCTAAGATATAGCCCATCCATTTGCCATCTGCAATTAAAGGAACTAATGCTACACCACTTGGACCAATTGCAATTGAACCAATACCACCGATTGCTCCAATTACAGCACCGCCAATACCGCCACCAATACATGCCGTTACGAAAGGACGACCTAAAGGTAAAGTTACTCCATAAATTAAAGGCTCACCGATTCCTAAAATACCAACTGGTAAAGACCCTTTAATCATATTCGTTAATTTTTTATTTTTCTTACATTTGATCCATAAAGCAATTGCTGCCCCAACTTGTCCAGCCCCAGCCATAGCTAAGATTGGTAATAATAAAGTCATACCTGTCGAACTAATCATTTCAATATGAATAGGTGTTAAGATTTGATGTAAACCAAACATAACCATTGGTAAGAATGTTGCTCCTAAAACAAAACCAGAGAAAGCTCCACCAACATTCAAGACCCAATTAATCGCTCCAACTAAACTACTTGAGATTAAACCCGCAATTGGCATAATTAGAAAAATCGTTAACATTCCCACTACTAATAAAGCAATCGTAGGTGTAATAATAATATCTATTGCTTCAGGAATTAATTTGTGAAGACGTTTTTCCAATAAAACAATTAGCCAAACAGCGAAGATTACACCAATAATTCCACCTTGTCCAGCAGCTAAATCGCCACCAGTAAAGATATTAGGTAATGGCATTTCAGGATTCATACCTGATAGATACACAATCCCACCAACAATTCCACCTAAAGAATCTGTTCCGCCAAATTCACGAGCTGCATTAATTCCGACAAAGATTTGTAAGTAAACAAACAGACCATTTTTAATAATATTTAGTACAGTCACAATATTGACCCAGTTATCCCCGCTAATATCCCCTGCAAGTAATAGATTAGAAATAATTGCAGCAATCCCACCGATAATTCCGGCACCAACAAAAGCTGGAATCATTGGAACAAAGATATTTGAGATTGATTTTAAAACACGTTTTATGGGTGTATTATTTTTCTTTTTTTGTTCTGCTTTCGTTGCAGCTGCCATTCTTTCAGCTTCTTCACGTCCAGAATTTTTACTTGAACTTGTGCTTGCTGCTTCTGTTACATGAATTGGTTCGCCTAATTTTACGCCAGCCATTTCTACCATTTTACCAGCAACTTTATTCACTGTTCCTGGTCCAACAATAACTTGCAAGGTATCATCTTCCACAACACCCATTACACCATCAATTGCTTTTAAATCTTCCAATTGAACTAAGCCATCTTCACGAATATCCATCCGAACACGAGTCATACAGTGAATAATCTTGCTGACATTTCCCATTCCGCCAACTTTTTCATAAATCTCTCTTGCTAAACGTTCCTCTTTTAATTCAGCCATTTTTTCTGCCTCCACTCTCTATTTTTAAACGGTTTTACGAATAAAACCTTTTGCAGTAACTAATTTTTCTGCTGCTGCTTCTTTTGTGCTATTTGTTAAAATCATGACAATTGCTAATTTAACTTGATGACCAGCCTCTACAAATTTTTGGCTAGCAACTTCGTAAGTACAATCTGTAGCTTCCATAATAATTCGTTTTGAGCGCTCTTCTAATTTTTCATTGGTTGGTTTTACATCTACCATTAGGTTTTGATAAACTTTACCAATACCAATCATTGAAACGGTTGATAACATATTTAGTACTAATTTTTGTGCTGTTCCCGATTTCAAACGAGTAGATCCAGTTAAGATTTCAGCTCCAACGTTTACTTCAATCGGGAAAGTTGCATATTGACTAATTTCAGCATCCGTATTACATGAAATCGTTGCAGTTACTGCTCCAATTTGATTGGCATATTCTAAACCACCAATGACATATGGAGTCCGACCACTTGCTGCTAATCCAACAACTACATCATTTTCAGTCAATTGAATTGCCTTTAAATCTGCTTCTCCAAGCTCTTTAGAATCTTCTGCTCCTTCAACCGCAACAGTCATAGCTTGCATTCCACCAGCAATTAGTCCTTGCACCATACTTGGATCAGCACTAAAAGTTGGTACACATTCGGCTGCATCTAGCACACCTAAACGCCCACTAGTTCCAGCACCCATATAAATTAAACGACCTTCTTTTTCAAATGCACTAATGATTTGATCAACAACCTTAGTAATACTAGGCAACTCTTTTTCAACTGCTAGAGCTACTTTTTGATCTTCTTGGTTCATTAGAGTTAGAATTTCTTTGGTACTTAATGTATCCAAATTCATTGTTGCTTGGTTTCTTGCTTCTGTTGTTAATTTATCTAAATTCATAAAAATCCCTCTTTCTCTTCTTGTTAAACTAGTTTAATTCTAAATTTCTGTCCTGCTTGACTACAGCTATTGATTAAAGGTAAATCTTCAGCAATTACTTGACCCACTACATTCACCTTTTCATCTCTAGGCAAATCAACTAACGGCAACTGAATCTCACCCATGTAACGTCCATATTTTTGGTTATCAATGGTGATACTGCCTTTGGTTCGTGGCAATGCTCCTGCTGGAATAATCTCTGTTGGTTCTCTGAATCTAGCATCTGCGCTCCGAACTGCATCTCTTGCAGGATCAAAACGATTTTCATGAGTACCTAATATTAATGAAAAATATGAGCTTTCTTGAACAGGTTCAGCATGTAATAAAATTGTTTCCTCAGTTAAGTAATCCTTAAACTGCTTCATTGTTCGGGCATCAATCTGTGGATCACCAAGATAAATATCCTCTACAGCACACTCTCTTACTAACTCTATTGCTGCAGCTAATGGATGTCCATTACGATGCTTTTCTAATGTTGGCAGTCCTTTGAATAAGGGACCTCGTAATTTTTGATTTCCTGGTACAAAAGCCATTACTCTAAAACCTAATTCTTTCAGCCATTGATTTTTCTGAGTAACTATTTCTTTCGCCAGCCCAGTTTCTGGTCGTGGATAATAATTATGCCAAGCTTCCATATTTTGAAAGTTAGCTTGATGCATTTTTAATTCGCTTACATCTTTATCTGTAATCGTACTGGCATTTAAAGCCACTTTAAGATGTTGGCTAAGTTCCGCCATCACTTGATTTTCGATTGCATAATCCATCCGTAATCCAGTAATCCCCGTTGCTAAAAGCTCAGCTGGTCGATCAAAAGAAAGACCAATTTTATGCAACGCTTCTCCAGAAATATCTACCATCAATTCCATTTTTAATTTATTGGCTAAATTTCCTAAAACTTCTAATCGTTGACGATAGCGACTTGTATCATCTTCTGGTATGTGTAACGATGAAAAGATTCCTTTGAATCCGTTCTCATTCATTTGGCAAATAAACTGTTCTGTTTCCTCGTTTAAATCTTCTCCAAGAAAAACTGAAATCCCAAACATCCTTCCACCTCCTAAAATTTTCTATTACGTTTAACAAATTCATCATACCTCTTTTGAAATAAAATTTCAACTATTTTTTATATTTTTTTAAATATTAAAAAAAAATTTCATAAAAAAGAGAGAAAAATAATCACATTGATGTATTTCTATCTCTAGCCTAATTATAAATTGCTCGTTTAATCAATAATATTAAACGGAATAAACACATTTCCAAGAGAATGACGCATGCGGGAGTTGGATCAAATTTAAAAACTAATTTTTCACCTTCAACAATCAGATTTGAATCCCCACTATACGTTAGTTCTCTATTTTAACTATTCATACGTTTTTCCTGTATTTTTCAATAAGTGAACTAAAACTGGCAAATTTGACTCTAGACTTGTTTATCTCTTTGAAATCGTTTGGGTTAAATAGCTAGTCTCATTTTCATATCTTAAGTACTCTAATTTATCTGACATTACAATCATTGATAATGATTCTCACTAACTCGTCTTTATCTTTCTCTATTTGTCTTATTTATGGACATTGAGAGTAATTATCAATTTCATTTGATTGTAATTATTATCATTTAGATTTTTAATTTGGTATGCTTACTTTATAAAAATAAATAGTTAAAAGGGATGATAAAAATGAAGTTATTTAAAAAAAATCATGCAATGATCGCTACTACTATTAGTGGAATTTTGATCATCATCGGCATTCTTCTAACCATAAATAATCAAACAACAGCCGCAACAATTGTATTTTTACTTTCATTTACCATTGGTGGTTTTAAACAAGCAAAAGAAGGAATCATTGATACTTATCAAAACAAACATCTAAATGTTGATATTCTAATGGTTCTTGCGGCCATCGGAGCCTCTATTATTGGCTATTGGATGGAAGGAGCTTTATTAATTTTTATTTTTTCACTTAGTGGCTCCTTAGAAGAATACGCGACTAATAAAAGTACCGAAGCTATCTCTAGCCTTATGCAAATGCAACCTGAAACGGCTCTACGAATCCTAGAAAATGGTGAAACACAAGAAGTATCCCTGACTAGCTTAAAAATTGGTGATATCTTGTTTGTTCCTAAGGGGGCTAGCATTCCAATTGATGGTGTTATTGAAGATGGCGCTGGTTTAATTGATGAAGCTGCCATTTCTGGTGAACCGATTCCTATCGAAAAAACAAGTGGGGATGATGTTTTTGGTGGCACTATTAATTTAGGTGAGGCCTTAACGATGAAGGTCAGTCAAGAGATAGATAATACTTTATTTGCTAAGATTATTCGTTTAGTAAATGAAGCTCAAAATACGAGTCAAGTCCATAATCCTGTGTAAAATACTATACAACGTTTCTATTGTTTCTTACTTGCTAAAATTTATATACTTTCTTGTAGAACTAATCCATTCTTCATGCAGGTCCATAAGAACTGCCCCAATCAATCGATTGGCTGAAGCATGATTTGGAAAGATTCGAATGATCTTTTCTCTTCTGCGAACCTCTTGGTTTAATCGTTCAAGAAGATTGGTACTTTTTAGTCGATTGTGGGAGTTACCTAGGACAGTATATTGAAAGGCATCTTCGAAGCCATTATCTAAGGTCTCGTAAGCTTTTGTGTATTTCTTTTGGTCGTAGTATTCTTCAACCAGACGATTTTTAGCTTCTCGTGCTAAATTAATATCCGTAAACTTGAAGATAGCTTTTACAGCTTCTCTAAAAGGTTTAGAATTCTTCTTAGGAATTGTTGTAAAGATATTTCTTAAGAAGTGAACTTGGCATCTCTGCCAACTTGCGTTGGTAAAGGATTTACGAATCGCAGATACTAAGCCTTTATGAGCGTCAGAAATAACGAGTTCTACACCTTGTAATCCTCTTTCTTTTAAGTATTCAAAGAAGTTAGACCATGTGTTATCACTCTCTTCATTTTGAATCATGAAGCCAATAATTTCACGATCGCCATCTTTGGTTATTCCAATCGCAATGTGACAACTCTTAGAAAGTACTCGATTATCTTCTCTAATCTTTATGTACAGGACATCAGTCATCAAGTAAGGATAGTTTATATCTGAAAGCGATCGATTTTGCCATTCATTGACCAGAGGGTCTAACTGTTCAGTCAGACTAGAAACAAAGGACTTAGAAACTGATTTACCACATAACTCCTCAACAATCTTAGAGACTTTACGTGTTGAAACGCCTGAAACATACATCTCAAGCATTGAAGCAAGCAGCGCCTTTTCATTTCGCTGATACCGCTCAAACACCGTCGGTGAAAACTCACCATCACGTGTTCTAGGTACTCTTAATTCAAGTGTACCAACGCGAGTCGTAAAGTCACGCTCGTAGTAGCCATTTCGTTGACTCTGACGACTTTCAGATCGTTCATAGTCATCAGCTTTAATGTATTCTGTTCGTTGGTTTTCCATCAACTGATTGAAAACTGTCGTTAAAATATTTTTAGACACATCATCTTTAACGGAATGTTCAATAATACTTTGAACCTCTTCGTTGTTCAGTGTAAAATGTACTTGGGTCATGTAAAGTCCTCCTGGGTATGTTTTTAATGGTTAAAAACATTGTACCGTAAAAGGGCTGTTACATGGCCTTTTAACTTTTACACAATTATATGGACTTTATCAAAATACGCCATCTAAAACAGCTTCTATGATTGAAAGCATTGAAAATACTTATGTAAAGATTGTCTTAATTTTTGTTCCACTAATGATTGCCATTTTCTACTTTATCCTACAATGGGGTTGGAATGAATCTTTCTATCGTGGCATGGTTCTATTAGTTGTCGCTTCCCCATGTGCTTTAGTTGCATCGGCTACACCAGCTACTTTGGCAGCTATTTCAAATGGAGCAAAACACGGAATTCTTTTCAAAGGTGGGGCTTACTTAGAAAATTTTGCACAGTTAAAAGCTATTGCCTTTGATAAAACAGGAACTTTAACTAAAGGAATGCCTGTAGTAACCGATACTTTCTTTGTTTCCAAAAATCAGCAAGCAGAGATTCTCAATGTTGTTGTTGCCATGGAAAAAACATCTACTCATCCAATCGCAAAGGCTCTTGTAACAGAATTTAATCACGCTGTTACTAACTCTACTGTTGCATCAACCATCATTGATCATACCGGACATGGACTAGAATGTTGGGCCTACGGTAGTAATTGGAAAATTGGTAAAAAAGATTTTATCCTTGAAGATAAACTACAAAATACAACACTATTTACTCAAGCAGAGACCTTGCAAAATCAAGGGAAAACGGTTATTTATATTAAACGAAATACAGAACTAGTAGCTTACTTTGGATTATTAGATGTTCCTAAAAGTGATGCTAAAGAGATGATTGACTTCTTTAAAGCTCACCATATTCAAACCATTATGATTACTGGTGACAACCAAGCAACTGGTGAAACTATTGGCAAACAACTTGGTGTAGATGAAATCTATGCCAATTGCCTACCTGCCGAAAAAACAAAACTAATCCAGCAATTAAAAGAAAAATATGGAACTATTGGAATGGTTGGAGATGGCATCAATGACGCTCCTGCCTTAGCAAATGCTTCTATCGGTATTGCGATGGGAGGAGGAACAGATATTGCCATTGACGTTGCGGATGTTGTTTTAATGAAAAATGAATTAAACATGCTCAGCTATAGTTATGATTTATCAAAAAAATTAAAAAAGGTAACTATCCAAAATATGATTTTCTCAATTAGCATCATCATTTTGTTGATTCTATCCAATCTTTTTCAATATATTACTCTTCCTCTTGGAGTCATTGGTCATGAAGGAAGCACCATTTTAGTCATTTTAAATGGGCTGCGTTTATTACAATCAATCAAAGAAAAAGATAGTCTACCACCAAAACAAAAAAAACATTCAGTCGCTAAAAGCTTACTGACTGAACGTTAAATAAATTAAAAATAAAGCATCTTTATTATGAGCTTATCATTCATAATAAAGATGCTTTATTTTTAATTTATTCATTCTAATGATGCTAGAATTTCATTTACCAGTATTTATATCCCGCAATTTTGTGTTCCTTCATACTTTTCTTAACATCACTGATTAAAGCAGCGTCTTCATTTAACTCACCAAGTGCAGCTGCACAGAAGTAAGATTTTTCAGCATCTACTTTATTTCCTAGTTTAAACAAAATATAGCCTTTTTCATACATCAAATAACCTAATGTATAAGATGTGCTTTGTTTTTGTTGTAAATCAATACCTAATTCTACAAATTCTAATGCTTTTTTAAATTCTTCGATTTTTCCGTAGAATCTTGCAGAGTTATAATAAACTTTAGTAATTTCAATTGTATCTTGTAAAGAATCTAAATGTCCAATCACTTCATTTAATTGTGAAATTGATTTCTCGAAATAAGTCTTCGCTTTTTCTTTTTCAGCATTCATATCATACGCTAAACCAATTGCATTCGTTGTCAAAACATCAATAATATCTAGATTCTTGCCTGTTTCTGTAAACAATGCTAGATTAAAATTGTACAAAGCATCTGAGTACTTATCTGCCCCAAGCAAACTTGTAATTCCCAGATAGTAATAATATTGTTTGGTTTCATAAACTGTTTCCAATTTATCAAATTCAACTTCAGCAGCAATCATTTTGTATGCTTCAGCATATTTTCCTTGTCCACATAAAACACGAATTTTCTTAAAGATATCTGAATAACCATTTTTGTTTAATGCTGTATATTCATAAATCTCACTAAATTCAATATTTAAGCGATCAGAAATCGCCAATAAAGTGCCTAATGCAGGAAAACTTGCACCATTCTCCAAATTACTAATTGTTGCCTGAGTACAGATTCCATCTGCTAAATCCTTTTGAGTTAACCCTTTTGTTATACGGGTTTCTTTAATCTTTTCACCAAGTTCTTTCATCATCGTAACTCCCCTTCTTAATATCCTTATTTCTAATCAAAAAAATTATATAGATAAATTAACCTAATCTCAAAATAATAGAAACGAAACTATATCAAAACTACTAAAATAATAGTTCTAAACATTATTTCAAATGATTCAATTCTATTCACATTAACTTGTGTCATTAATTCCCAGTAAATTCTGACTATTTAAAATTGATAAACATTCACAAATTAAGGCAAAAAAGTTAATCTACTGCCATATCTCAGTATTTTCATTTATTTCAAAACTAATTAATTTTTATCCTCCCCCTTTAATACTCTATACTACTATTATACAATTCTTTCAAAATTATGCTAATATTTTTATTTTATAGATTTCTATTAATATAATAATATGTTTTCAAAGTAAATCACTATTAATTATTTGAATTTCTAAATCTATATTTTAAATAATTAATAGAATTAGACCTACTAAACTATTTTCTGCTATACTACTATCAAGCTGGTTTAATTAATTTTAGGAGGAAGAGTCTGGAGAAATGAAAGAAAAAAAACTGAATAAAGGAGCCTTAATCGGAGTAGTTGGTTTTAACTCAAGTATTGGCTTAGGCGCACTTATTTCTTTATATGCATTATTGGCTTGTTTTTGGATACTTACCTTAACCGCAATTGCTTGTCCAGGAATTATGATTTTTGCAGGACTAATTAAAATTCAAGCAGTTACTGCTCTACGAATTTTTTTAGCTGTTTTATTATCTAGTGTTGGAGTAGAGTTATTCCCGATTGCACTGAAGCTCTCTCGTCATCTAATTCAACTAACAAAACAGTATTTAAATTTAAATAAAAAAATTCTTTACCGATAATCAACTACACTCTAGTTGATTTTTTTACATATCTGGCTCTCTCAACCTAAAAATAAAATAACGTAAGAAAAAGATTCCCTAGCCACTTCTTCCTACGTCGTCAAACTTATTTAGAAAAAAGCTTCATACAAAGCTTTTAAAGCTTTTTCTTCATCCGCTTCTGAAACACCAAACATCATACTTACCTCTGAAGAACCTTGGTTAATCATTTCAATATTGATATTATTTTTAGCTAAAGCTTCTGAAGCTTTGCTCATTGTTCCAATATTACAACGCATATCTTCCCCAACAACCATCATTAACGCAATATGATGATGAATGGTTACAATATCTGCACCAAGTTCGTTTTTTAATTGATTAATTAATTCACTTTCTTTTTCTTTCGTTAACTGAGCACTACGCAAAATAACTGTTAAATCATCAATTCCAGATGGTGTATGTTCATAACTAAGCCCATCTGATTCCAGAATTCCCATAACCTTACGACCAAAACCAATTTCCCGATTCATTAAATATTTTTCAATATAAATACTACTAAAACCTTTAGAACTAGCGATACCCACTACTGCTTGGTTTGTTTTAGGACGTTCGCGAGCAATTCGAGTTCCTTCTGCACTTGGATTATTTGTATTTTTTATTTGAACAGGAATGCCGGCTTTAAAGGCTGGAAAAAGCGCCTCATCATGAAAAACTGAAAAACCAGCGTAAGAAAGTTCACGCATTTCTTTATAGGTTAAATTCAGAATCTCTGCTGGATTTTGAACAACATTAGGATTTGCTGCATAAATAGCATCTACATCCGTAAAATTTTCATAAACATCAGCCTTTACTCCATTTGCTACAATAGCGCCGGTAATATCTGAACCGCCTCTAGAAAAAGTGCTGATCTTCCCTGTTTTTGTGTATCCAAAGAAGCCCGGAATAATTAAAATATCAGCAGAATTTCTTAATTCATACAAGTTATCATATGCCTCTGGCAAAACCTGAGCATTACCAGGTTCATCTGTCACATATAACCCAGCATCTAAAGGATTAATATAGCTAGCTTTTAGACCTTCATGATTAAAATAAGCTGCAATTAATTTGGCATTATTATTTTCACCACTAGCCTTAAAGGCATCTAAGTAATAATCCGGTTTATTTTTATCACCTGCCACTAATTCTTCAAGATTTGCTTGAATTTCTGCAACAATTTCTGTCCCTAAATCTAATTCTTCCGCAATACTTCTATAGCGAGCGATAATTTTTTCTAGGATTGGCTGAATATCTTCATTTAAGAGCGATTTTGTGGCACAATCAATTAATAAGTCGGTTACTTTTTCATCATCTTTTGAACGTTTTCCCGGAGCTGAAACTACGACAAACTTACGTGTTGGATCCTCTTTTACAATTTGAAATACTTTTTTTAATTGGGCTCCTGAAGCTAACGAGCTTCCACCAAATTTAATGACCTTCATTGTGTCACATCCTTTTTCTCATTTTTTTTTAATCATAAATCCTATTTTGAACTGTTTTAGCCAAAGAAGCAATCTTTTTTTTCTAAAATTTCCTTTTTAATCTTTGATGACTTCTTAAAATACAGTAAGAATTAAAAAAAACTACTATTTTTTTTTATAATAGCTTATACTAGAACTACGCATTGAAGAATGAATAAACCATAAGCTTTTTTTACTTAGGTGGATGGAAGGAGATTTTTAGATGAAGAATCGTTTCAGAATATTACTCGGTATTTCAATGTTGGCAGGGCTAACAGGTTCCACTATTATGCATAGAAAACAAAAAAAATGGACTACTTCTCCACTTGATTCTCATTTATTTTTCCTTGGCTCTTGGCGGAAAAGTGAATCACCTTCATCAGACTCGGCATTTTTAACATTCAATCGTACTGGGAGTGTTACCTTAAATAAAAAACTACTAAAAGGAAACATTATTCAATTGAATGAACAGCAATTAATATTTGAAGATAGTTACGGCTATCAACTTATTCTAAACAAACTTGGGGAGAATAAACTGAATTTATACGATGATGCAGAAGATAAAGAATATATTTTAGAACGCATCTCGTAATAAAAATAATTTATTGACTACACTATAATGGGGGAATATACTATGAAAGAGAAAAAAACCTTTGCCATCAATGGGTATATTGGAATTATTATTTTAATTCTAATGGCTCTTTCCGGATTAGGCTTAGTGATTTTAGGAATTGGAATGATAACAACTGCAGTTAATTTTACATTTATTATTGTAGGTGTACTTTTATTACTAATTTCAGCTATTTTTGCTAGTACTGTTACAATTGTCGCACCGAATCAAGCTAAATTAATTGTTTTATTTGGTCGATATTTAGGAACAATTCGTGAAAATGGAATGTTTATTACCGTACCATTTACGAATAAACTGCATATCTCATTACGAGTACGAAATTTCAACAGTGCAAAATTAAAAGTAAATGATGTAGATGGAAATCCTATCGAAATTGCAGCAGTAGTTGTATTTAAAGTTATTGATACAGCAAAAGCTGCCTTTGATGTTGATTATTACGAGCAATTTATTGAGATTCAAAGTGAAACAGCCATTCGTCATGTTGCGACTAAATATCCGTATGATTCATTTGAAGATACTGATATTACATTGCGAGGAAATTCTTCAGAAGTGTCTCAAGAACTTTCAGAAGAACTACAACGTAGACTTGAAGTTGCTGGTGTTGAAATCATCGAAGCTCGTTTAACGCATTTAGCTTATTCAACAGAAATTGCTAGTGCTATGTTACAACGTCAACAAGCAAAAGCGATTTTAAGTGCTCGTAAGATTATTGTTGAGGGCGCTGTTGGAATGACTCAGTTAGCCATTGCTCAACTAGAAGAAGAAGGCATCCTAAAACTTAATGATGAACGTCGCTTACAGTTAGTCAATAATTTATTAGTTTCAATTATTACTGATAAAGGCACACAACCTGTCATTAATACAGGCGATGTTAGCTAAATTTATTTTCACACACCCCCTCTTAAAACTAAAATTTAAGAGGGGATTTTTATATAGATCAAACTTCTTCGGTTGCTACCAATTCCATTTTCATTCCTTCTGGATCATTAAAATAAAGGGCATAATGCTTTGACCCGCCTGCATAAGGATAATCCGTTGCATAGAGAATCGTTCCACCATGCGCTTCTACTTGTAAGCTTAATGCATCTACCGTTTGGCGTTTTTCAGTAGCAAATGCTAGGTGATTCAATCCAATTCGCCCCTTTTGATATGGCTCGGCAATGAGCTGACTATCGCCTACTGAAATGACATAATAAAAATCGCCTTTCTTCCAACTAATCCCCGTTTCCCATTTTTGAAATTGTTGATACCCTAACTCAGTTAAAAACCATGACCAAAATTCAGTTTGTTTATCTAAATTTTGAACATAAATATCAATATGATGCAACATACTAATCCCCCTTCATTTATTTCCCTTCATTATAGTACACTATTTCAATAGTGTCTGTTTTTTTCAATACACTATTCATTCTCTATAGACTTAAAATTAAATTACTGATATAATTTTTTAATAAATTGAAGGGGGATTATCAATGAAAAAACAAATTCCAATGACATTGTTATTTTTATTTATCAGTACAACTTTTATTGCAGGATGCTCCACTTCTTCTTCTAATAAAAAAGAAACCTCAGAATCTAGTACTGAAAAAGTAGAAAAAGAAACAAGTAAATTAAAAGCAGATGACGGAAATGGGAATGAAGCTACTCTAAATGACGGTAGTATTAATGCGAAAGATAACCAAGGGAACGAAGTTAATCTTGATGATAGTGGCTATAGTGCGAAAGATGAGAACGGCAATGAAGTTACGATTGATAAAGATGGCGCTATCTCCGCTAAAGATGAGAATGGCAATGATGTGACAATTGACAAAGATGGAACTATCACCATTAATGAATAAAAGTCAGTTGAATTAAAAAAAATGCAAGAAATCAACATTTTTTCAAATGGATTTCTTGCATTTTCATTATCTTAAAATTTATGCCTTAATTTTCTAAAGCTTGTAACTTTTGATTATCATCTAATTGGGACACGTTATCTAAATGTTTCTTTTGTAACCAGTTCATTGAAACTAACAATAATCCTGTAAAGACAACGAATATTGCTGCTAAAATGAAGAAACTTTGGTTAAATGTTGATTGACCTAACCCACCAGAAATAGCTTCTCTAAAGCCATAAATTGAGTGAGACATTGGTAAGAATGGGTGAATTGCTTTAAAGAATCCATTAGTCAATGGAATTGGGAAAGTACCACCCGCTCCACCTAATTGAACAATTAATAACACCATTCCAATGAAACGACCTGGATTATCAAAGGTCATTGCTAAGAACATAATAATGAACATATAAGCCAATGCTGTAATAATCGCCATCAAGTACATAGAACCTACAGAAATTACATTTAAACCTAGTAACAACATAATGCTAACTTCGATAACTGCCATCGCAATTGCAACAACTGCTCCGATTGAGAATTTACTTAACCACCAAGCAACGCTTGATTGACCTTCCATTGAAATTTTACGAATTGGGAAGATAAAGTTAAAGACTAACGCACCAACATACAGAGCTAATGACATGACATATGGAGCAAGAGCTGCACCATAATTGTCAACATGGCTGTATTCTTTATGAGTTAACTTGTCAGGACTGGCAAGCATATCATAAGTTTTATCCGTTGGTTTGATTTCATTGACTTGTTTTGCACCATCAGATAATTTAGAATTTAATTCTTTTGTACCATCTGTTAAAGTACCCAGACCATCGCCTAAAGTTTGTGAACCATCAGCTAATTGACCAGATCCTGATTGAATTTGTGTGGCACCACTTGCTAATTGACCAATACCATCATTTAATTGTGGAGAATTTTCGGTTAATTTATTTGTACCTGCAACTAATTGTTGTGAACCGTCATTTAATTGAGTCACTCCGCTAATTAAATCTGGAAGTTTTCCTGCAACTTGGCTAATACCACCATTCAAAGCAGTTGCTCCTGTAGTAAGAGCTGCTGAATTATCATTTAGTTGTGTAGCGCCATCTTTAACTTGTGCAACGCCAGCTGTATATTGTTGAATACCAGTATTTAACGTTGTACTACCTGAAGATAATTGACCTAGACCAGCATTTAATTTTGTTACTCCAGCCAATAATCCATTATCAGGAGCATCGATACCTGCTTTGATGACACTTAGACCACCAACTGCTTGTGATGCTTGAGCCAAAGGTTGTTTTGTTCCATCATTTAACGCATTTACACCAGTTTTTAAAGCTGCTGATAATTGAGCCAAATTGCCTAATTGAACTTGAATATCTTGTAAATTTGTAGCCATTTCAACAGTATTATCTTTTAGTGTAGTTAAGAATCCTGCTTCTTGATTTGCTTGATTCGTTAATTCCGTTTGTAAGGCTGTATTAATTTCTGCTTTTTGTGCTTCACTCATTTTACTGTAAGCATCTGTACTTTGAACTGCTCCAATTGTTTTAGCGGGATTTTCTTTTACCCCATTACCTAAACTCTCTAGTGCAGCACCATTTGCTTGAAGTTTAGTTTGAATAGCTTGCATATCCGCTGTAATATTTGCTGTAATTGCATCTGATTTTGATGAATCATTAACAGCAGCAGCTAATTGATCGATATTGTCACTTATTGTTGTTAAACCAGCTGATAAAGCTTGTAAATCTGCCGGTGAAGCTGTAATCCCATTGGACATTTGTTGAACACCTGGCAATAATTCAGTTTCTACTGTTTTTTGTGCCAATGCTAGATTGCTACTTAATTGACTAGCACCATCTGTTAATTTTGAATTTTGTTCAACTAATTGATTGGCACCACTAGCAACTTGACTAACTCCACCAGTATACGTTTGAAGTCCATTTGCTAAGGTTGCTGATCCCTCATTTAATTGACCGACACCAGCTTGCAAAGGTCCGACATTTGAAGCTAGTTGACCAATTCCATCATTTAATTTTGTTGCACCACTATCTAATTGGCTAACTCCATCTGTATATTGATTTAGTCCAACTTCAAGTTTTTCAGTTCCATCGCTAAAAGTAATTGAACTTGATGCTAATTTTTGTAGATTCTCTGTAATGGTTTTATTCCCATCTTTTAACTTAGTTGAGCCTTCATTTAATTTTTTAGAGCCATCTGCAGCTTGAGTAAAACCAGCTCCAACTGTTTCGATTTGTCCAAAGATTGATTCTGCATAAGCTTTTGTTACATTGGCAGATACTTCGCTTTTCAATTGTTTAGCAGCCGTTTCGCCAATGACTTCACCAATATAGTTTAATGAACCATTTGTTTCATACGTAATGTTCATTTTTTTAGGTGTTTTATCTAATAAAGTTGATGCATTTTTTGAAAAATCTTCTGGCAATGTAACCACCATATAATATTTCTTATCTTCTAGACCTTTTTTCGCATCTTCTTTTGAGACAAAGTTCCAATCTAATAAATCATTTTTCTTTAAATTGGAGACTAACTGATCCCCTACATCTAAAGTTTTCCCTTGGTAGTCTACTGATTTGTCTAAATTAACCACAGCAACTGGTAAATCGCCAGTCTTACCATATGGATCCCAAACAGATTTCAAGAAGAAAGCCGCATATAAAATTGGGATAAACAAGATAACGATAAAAGAAACCAATAATATTTTATTTTGTACTAATTTTTTCCACTCATTTTTCATCATTTCCATTGACATTATTCAACACCTTTCTAATTAAACCCTTTTTTTCAGCTAAATCATTCCAATTTAATACTGGAATTTCACGAAGTCCTAACGTTTCTTGAATTAAATCAAAGACAGTCTGTTGCTGTAAATACTCCGTATAAAGTTGATCTGCTTCTTGAAAAACATCTATCAACACTTGGTCTCCCTGATTGGCTACAGGTTGCATATCCTGAAATACCCTATTAATTAATCCAGTATTGGGATAGGTAACAATTGGTCCCTCTAAAGCTTCAATAATATCTAACAACGTAATTTCTTGTGGTGCTTTTGCTAATGAAAAACCACCATTGATTCCTGATACCGAAGTAACTAGCTGATTCACGACTAATTTGCGCATCAACTTTTTGATGTATGTCGGGGAACCTTGCAGACGTTGATTAATAATATGTGATGAAACCGGAACATCAGCCTCTTGGGTAGCTAAGAGAGTAATAATACAAACAGATTGCTCTAATCCTTTAGTCAGCTTCATGATTTCGCCTCTTTTCCTTTTTTATTATTTAAAGAAAAATCATTAGATACTTTTTTTATCTATTATAGACTTTGAATATCCCTGAAGATAAATTTACTCCTATTCAGTTTAAAAAGCAAGTAAAAGTTTCTAAAATAATAAAAAATTTTAGTGAGAAGAATCTTTAGCATTTTTAAACAAAAAAATCTTCTGAAAAATACTTAAAAGTAACTCTCAGAAGATTGGATTGTCATAATCTACTTATTCCATTCTACTTTGTTTCTTTTACTGCTTTAAAAATGTCACTAGCTGCCTTAAGAATATCAAATTCAGTTTTTTCATTTCCCATAATAACTACAGCTGTATTAGCATCCAATGATGTTAATACTAGTGTATGATAACTTCCCAAAACCCCATGACTGTACTTATTTTGCTGATCTACATACATGCCATATCCATATCCATTAACTGAGTTACCTGGTGTTTGAATGGCCTTTAGACTTTCCTTACTAACTAATTTCCCATTAATTAATGCCTGATTAAATTTATATAAATCGCCAGTTGTCATATACATGTTTCCTGCACCAAATTCTTGTGAAAAACTAGCCTTACTGATTGGA
Source organism: Carnobacterium gallinarum DSM 4847 (assembly GCF_000744375.1). Classification (NCBI taxonomy): domain Bacteria; kingdom Bacillati; phylum Bacillota; class Bacilli; order Lactobacillales; family Carnobacteriaceae; genus Carnobacterium; species Carnobacterium gallinarum. The sequence continues at coordinate 431,149 of NZ_JQLU01000005.1, forward strand.
TTAAGTTGATAAAAATCAGTCCCTACTTTTTTATAAGGATTGGCATGGAATAACGCTGAATTAAAAGTGTCATAAAATCCAGTGTGAGATAACCCAGCTGGAACTAAAATTTTATCTCGAATATATTCAGAATAGCCTTTGCCAGATACTTTTTCAATAATACCTGCTAACAAACTATAATTATCATTAGAATAATGCCATTGACCAATATCTTTTACAACAGCTTTTTTTATAATATCCTGCACCACTTCCTGATGGCTCATTACAATTGCTAACTTGCCAGAACGTCCTTGAATACCTGAAGTATGTGTCAATAATTGACCGATTGTTATTTTATTGCTATTTTTTATTCCTGGATAAAATAAACCAACTGGACTATCAACAGATAGCTTTCCTTCATCTACTAATTGCATAATTCCTACGGCTGTCACACTTTTTTGTATAGATCCAATAAAATACAACGATTGAAATGAATTAGCTATATTCTGACTTTTATCTGCAAAACCATATCCCTGATTTAAAACCGGTTGACCATTTTTAATAACTAAAACTGAACCAACAAAGGTATCTTTATTAATAGTTTTCTCAACTACTTTAGTTATATCCGGTGTTTGACTTCCATCATTAGGATTATCTAAACTAGGTAGCGTTGACGGAAGTTCCTTAACTTTATTTGCTACTGAATCTAGAGTAAATTTATTGGATTTCCTTGTCTGAACTAAATCTTTTTTTATTGTTGTTCTCCCCTCTTCAATAGGGAGTATCTTAGAAGAAAAAAGGCTTAAAAAAATGCCCATTCCAATAACTAAAATGCCTATAGATAAATAAATATAAGTTTTTTTTCTCAAAGTAAAGTCCTCATTTCTAAATACACATTATGCTCTAAATTACTTTTTTATTTTACTCTAGCTTTCATTGGAATTCTATAAAGAAAGTATGAAGAATTTTGTATTTTTTTAATTTTCAAATAAAAAAACTGAGGAAGAAGCCAATTAATTAGGCTCTTCCTCAGTACGATTCTTTTTAAAAATAGATAATAAAACAATAATTGCAAAAACGGCAATAAAATAAATTTTCCATGCCCACGAACTTAAACTAAAATAACCAATAATAGGAATACATAACACACCAAGCAATCCTGCAACAGTTTTATTTTTAATAAATTGATAGCTTCCTAATGCAACTACAATTAACGCCACAATAGACCAAGGGATTACGACCAACGCTGATGCTAAATAAACAACAATTCCCATACCACCTCGAAATCCCAATAAAATAGGATAACAATGCCCTATAAAAACACCAACAACCGCTACAATTGCAGCCATATTCCAGTTAGGATAAAAATAAACAACTCCTAAGTAAACAATAATTGTCTTTAATCCATCAATTAAAACCGTTCCAGCAAATCCCGCTTTTCCTAATAGTCGATACGCATTTCTGGCTCCCGCATTTCCTGTATATTCCTCTCGAATATCAAGCTTCTTAATTAATTTTACTAACAAATATCCCCCATTAATATTTCCAAAAAAATAACCAACAATAAAAAATATGCTTAACTGACCTATTTCTGCCATTGAGTCAACTCCTCTTTCTCTAATTTCAACCCCACTTATTCAGGCTCTATTATAACATATTCAAAAGTAAGTTTAACAGCTCACTCATTTAATTACAGTCTTAAGCTAATAGACTAACAAAAAAGCCCCACCAAAAATAAACTAATTTTGGTTGGAGCTTCATCATCTCTCATTGACTAAATCACTTTAAATTCCAATAAAAACAGCAAAGGCTGGAACAACAATTACTGTTATAACACCAACTACAACTACAGCAATACTTGCCATAGCAGCCTCTACTTCACCAAGCTCAATTCCAACTGCTACACCTAACGCATGTCCACTTGCTCCCAAAGCCAAACCACGAGCAATCGGATTTTTTATTTTAAATTTCTCTAATAAGAACCGTCCTAACGCATAAACAATCACAGCATTGAAAATTACAGCAAATGAAGTAATTGCGGCTATCCCACCAATTGAATTAGAAAGAGGGACTGCAATTGCGGTTGTAGAAGCTTCTGGTAACAAAGAAGCCATAATAGATTGATCTACATGAACCATATTGGCTAAACTATAAACCACTAATACTGAACCAATAGAGCCGACAATAATTGCTGTTACAATTTGTACCCAATATTTTTTTAACACATCTACCTGTTTATATAATGGTATCGCAAAAGCAATTGTAGCAGGTTCTAAGAAAAAGCTGATCATCTTGCCGCCGCTACTATATTGTTCATAACTAAAATGACCAATTTTTAGAAAGAGAATTCCCAATACCATGGCTACAAATAAAGGTGTAAAAAGAAAGAATCCTTTTGATTTTTTAAATAGAAATGTACCAATCCCAAATGCAAGTAACGAAACGATAATACCAAAGTATGGAGTCATCTTATTTCACCTCTTCTAAATTTTTAGACTGTTTTTTAATTGTGAACGCTCTTTTTAAGCCATTAAAAGAGAAATCTTGATTTGCCTTGAAATTCAATAATGCACTGGCTGTCCAACCAGTAATAGCTAACAGAATAGTCGTTGCAATAATAATGATTAAGACAATTTGGATACCATATTTCCCCATAATTCCTAATGAGTTGATCACTGAAATTCCAGATGGTACAAATAAAAAGCTAATTAAACCTGTTAGACTAGTGCCTAATTTTTCAACTTGTTCTAATTTTACTAATTTGGTACATAAAGCAATAAAAAGTAATATGAGTCCCATAACCGATGCTGGCATTGGAAATGGTAAAACGCCAACAATTAAATTAGCCACCAACATAATTAAAGAAAAAATAAATGCTTGTTGTAAAAATGAATATACTTTTTTAGTTTCCATCATTTCTCACTCCTTATAATCTATTCGTGAAACAGCAGTGAATCACTAACAATTAATTTTGTTGTTCCTTTATGACCTTAGTATAGAACAATTCTATTTATTTATGCGCTTTCAATGTTGAATTAACACTATTCACTAGTGAAATGCCACAATCAATTGGTGAGTGACCCAAACTAAAAAGTAGCAACCTTGGAAAGTATCCAAAATCACTACTTCTTACTTATCTTATTTTAATCCTAAATGTTCCTTTAATCGTTTCACATAAGAACGACTAACAGGAATTTTTACACCATTGGTTACTGTAATCTGATACGTATGATTAAACCAAGGCTGAATCTCACGGATTGCTTGAATATTAACAATAAAACTACGATGAGTTCTAAGAAATTTCTGACTATCTAGTTTCGTTTCTATGCGGCTTAGCGTTTCATTTGTATCATACTGGCGCTTTTGAGTAACGATATGAGTTTCCCCATTATCAACACTTAAATATAAAATATCGGCCACTGCTACAATAAAAATCCGTTCCTCCATTTGAACAGCTAAATTGGTCGTAACATTAGGTTCATTTTCATTCTGTTTTGGATTAGTCGTTACTTTCTCAATCGCTTGTCTAATTCGTTGTTCTTCAAAAGGTTTTAAGATATAGTCAATTGCATTAGCTTCAAAAGCTTGAAGTGCATATTCATCATATGCTGTTGCAAAAATTATTTGTGGTGGATTTTTCATTCGTTTGAACTTATTGGCTAACTCAAAACCACTTTCATCCGTTAAATGAATATCTAAAAAAACTAAATCAGGGCGTTGATTTAACATCTTCTCCAACGCTTCAGTAACAGATTCTGCTTCATCAATTGAACTAGCTGGATAGTTTTTAGTAATCAAATACCCTAGCTCATCTCGCGCCAAAGGTTCATCATCAACAATTAAAATATGCATCTACTCACCTTCCTTTCTTTCAATGGGAATCATTAACAAAACCGTTGTCCCACCAAAACTATTTTCATGAAAATGCAGCTGCGACTCTTTACCAAATAATCCAATTAAACGTTTATTCAAATTTTCTAAAGCCGTCCCAGTCCCCTTCTCAGAGTCAACTACTTCTAATCCAATCTGCTGTCTTTTCTCAGGGGCAATTCCAAAACCATTATCTTCTACACTGATTTTCAAATAATTAACTTGACGGATAACTTGTACATTAATTTGATTATCTATTTTCCGATTTCCAAAAGCATGACGAATTGCATTCTCGACTAAGACTTGTAATAAGAAAGGAGGCAATAAGATTTTACTTAACTCATCATCAATCATAAAATCTACTTGGTAACGATTAGGGAATCGGGCTTGTTCTAAAGATAAGTAAGCCGCAACGTGACGGCGTTCATCTTCTAGAGGAATCAAAACCTGTCTAGCTCCTTGTAAATTGGCTCTAAAATAAGTGCTTAATTGTAACAATAATTCACGCGCTTGTTCTGGTTTTTGGCGCATTAAAGCTGAAATTGTATTCATAGCATTAAAGAAAAAATGCGGATTTACTTGTGCTTGCAAAGATTTTATTTCGGCATCTTTCAATAACTTAGATTGTACTTCAGCCTCACCAAGTTCCAGCTGGCTCGAAAAAATACTGCCTAACCCTTCAGCCAGCTGCTCTTCAACATGTGTTAATTTATTTGAATCTGTAAAATACATTTTTAAGGTTCCCACAACACGCTGCTGCGATGTCAACGGAATAACAATTGCAGCATGTAATTGACAATTTGGCTCGCTACAACCAATCTCACGTTTAGAAGTAGCAATCTGAATTTTGCCTGTTTGCAATACCGCTTTAGAAAGTTCGGTAATGACTTCAAGCTCTGGAATATGATGATCACTTCCGACACCAACATGAGCCAAGATTTGATGTGTATCCGTCATGCTAATCGCTGCTACCTTTGTATAGCGTTTAATTATTTTAGCTACTTCACGACAAGAAGCTTCAGTTAGCCCTTCTCTAAAATAAGGCAATGTTTTAGCCGCTAATTCTAATACATCATGTGTTTGAACCGCTCGCATTTGCTCTTCTTGACGTAAGGTTGTTGTAATAATTGATAAAAAAATAAAAGTCCCCACACTATTTAAAAGAATCATTGGAAAAGCAATAAATTTAACTAAATCCCAGCCTTCACTCAATGTACCACTAAATAAAAAAACAAACAGCATTTGAACAATTTCCATTAAAGCCCCAATTAAAGCAGCTTGCCATGGTGAAGGAAAGCGCTTAGACTTAGCCATCTTTGCTCCAACCAAACCCGATAAAAGACCAACTAAAGGGGAAGAAAAAATATAAAAGACTGAACTTCCTCCACCTTGAAAGAAACGGTGAGTTCCGGCAATTAATCCAACGATAATTCCAACAAATGGTCCACCAATTAATCCTGAAACACCAATCGCAAGTGTTCGTGTGTTGGCAATCGAAGCATGTTCAGATAGAACGGTTAACAGATCTGTAGAAATAATTCGATTTGCAGTAATCTCAACTCCAGTAAAATTAGAAATAATGGCAAATAACGCAAAAATACCACTTAACTGTAACTTTGAAGATAACTTTTCACGCGTTAATAAAATATTTTTAAAATAAGCAACATTAACTAATAAAAAAGCTAGCAAAACAATTAATCCTACTCGCTCCATCATCATAATAAATAAATTAAACATTCAATAGCCACCTTCTAAATTAAAAACTTGTTTACTTACCTAACAGTTTAGCATGTTACATAAGTAATAACCAATAGAAGAATAAAAATTTCATCATTTCCATTTACAAGCCTTATTCTATTTTTCACTTGTGATCAAAATAAAAAAATAACCTCCTGGCAAGTAGTTACCAGGAGGTTAAATTAAAACTTAAGCATCTTCTAAAACAAATTGATTGTGATAAAGTTCTGAATAGAAACCTTTTTCTTTTAATAAAGACTCATGAGTTCCTTCTTCAATAACCGTTCCTTCTTTTAAAACCACAATGTAATCTGCATTTAAAATCGTTTTTAAACGATGGGCAATTACAAAGCTTGTTCGACCAGCAATAATATTTTCCATCGCTTTTTGAATCTTACTTTCGGTTACCGTATCCACATTACTTGTCGCTTCATCTAGAATCAATAATGATGGATTCGTAATAATTGTACGAGCAATACTAATTAATTGCTTTTGCCCAACACTAAAAATACTATTTTCATCACTAATCTCAGTTTCATATCCTTTTTCCAAACTCATAATAAAGTCATGAATATGTGCTTGTTTTGTGGCACTTTCAATTTCTTCATCTGTTGCATCAGTTTTGCCAAAGACAATGTTATCACGAATCGTTCCTGAAAATAGAACCGAGTCTTGTAATACAATTCCAATTTCTTTTCTCAAAGAGGCTAATTGAATATCTCGAATATCTGTTCCATCGATATAAATTGCACCATTATCAACATTATAGAAACGATTCAATAGATTCATAATCGTTGTTTTACCAGATCCCGTTGGTCCAACTAAGGCCACCATTTGACCTTTTTTCGCAGAAATACTCACATCTTTTAGAACTGGTTTTTCTGATACATAAGCAAAATCAACATGATCTAGACGAACTTCTTCATGAATACCGTCGATTGCCTTAACATCTGGGCGCTCAAATTCAGGAGTTTCATCAAAAATCTCACTAACACGACGTGCCCCAGTAATCGCTAGTTGTAACATACTATATTGCGAAGAAATCTGAGTCAACGGCATATAGAATTGTTGTGAATATTGAACAAACATCACGATTAATCCTAAAGCTACTGTCCGATCCACTTGACCGTCTAATGCCATTGATCCACCAAAGAAAATGACAATTGCAGTATTAAACAAGGAAATTCCTTGCATCATTGGGAATAACAATCCTGAATAAACTTGTCCCTTATAGGTAGCTTTTTTCACAGTATTATTGTATCCAATAAAACCGTCAATCGTTTCTTCCTCTAATCCATTCGTAATAATCACCTTTTGACCAGAGATTTTTTCATCAATATACCCATTCAATTCACCAATACTGTCTTGTTGTAAATTAACATATTTGCGTGCTTGACGAATCACTAAAGTCGCTGCCAAAATTGCAAATGGTGAAGCCGCTAACGTAATCCATGAAAGCTTCACATTTTGTTGGAACATCATAATAATAACACCAATCATCAATGCTAAATTTGATAAAACTTGTGTCAACGCTTGATTCAACGTATTTGAAATATTATCTAAATCACTTGTAAAACGGCTTAACATTTCACCATCACGATGACTATCAAAAAAGCGAATCGATAATTTTTCCATCCGTTTAAATAAATCTAAACGCATTTTATTCGTTGAATGACCTGCAACACCAGCCATCAAAATATTTTGAATGAACGTTCCACCTGCTAATAAGACATAAAAGATGACTAACATCCATATAATATGCACAAAATCACTTTTATCATCAACACCTGTAGTAAATAAACGTGTTGCATAATTAGCTAACTCTTGAATCGCCTCACTAATATACTTAGGAGCCTTCACCTGTAAATAAGTTGACCCAATAATCGCAATAATAATTACACTTAGACGTAGCTTAAAGTGACGAAGATAGTCCCAGAAAAAGCTTACTGTTCGTTTAAATTCAGTCATTATTCAGCCACCTCTTTTCCTTTTTGCGTATCATATATTTCACGGTAAACCGCACTTTCCTTCAATAATTCTTTATGATTACCTACATTCACCAAACGTCCCTCATCTAAAACCAAAATCTTATCTGCTTGAATTACTGAAGAGATTTTTTGAGCAATAATAAAGGTTGTTGTATCATCTAGTTCCTTATCCAAGGCTTCTTTGACAAGCTTTTCAGAGCGAGCATCTAATGCACTCGTACTATCATCCAATATTAAAACATTTGGATTTCCAATGATTCCACGAGTAATTGACAAACGTTGTTTTTGACCACCTGAATAGTTCAATCCACGTTCTTCCACCATCGAATCATACCGTTGAGCTTGTTTTTCAATAAATTCTTTTGCTTGAGCTATTGCCGAAGCTTTTTCCATTTCTGGCATAGTTGCATCTTTTTTACCTTGGCGTAAATTTTCAGCAATTGTTCCCGAGAATAGAATTGCTCGTTGTGAAACTAAAGCAACGGTTTTTCTTAAACTTACTTTACTAATTTTTTTCAAAGGTTCATTTCCAATAAAAATTTCACCTTCTGTTGGATCATACAATCGTGGAATTAATTGTGCTAATGTTGACTTCCCTGAACCTGTTGCGCCAACAATTCCGACTAGTTCACCTGGTTGTGCTGAAAAAGAAATATCCTTTAAAGCTGGCGTATCATCTCCATCATATTGGAAACTTACATGTTTAAACTCAACACTACCTGTTAAAGGTGCCGTTTCATCTGAATCTTCATACGTAATATCAGGATTTGTTTTTAAGATTTCGCCAATCCGACCTAAAGAAATCATTGCTCTTGAAGCCATCATCATTAACATTCCACCAATAATAATTGCCATCATAATCTGCATTAAATAACTCATAAACGAAGCAATTGCTCCGATTACAGCTGGATCATCTTTTACCATATCTCCAACAAAATAAATAGACACTACAATTGCTAGATTAGAAACTAACATAAATGCCGGAATCATAATTGAAAATAAATTTCCTACCGTAATGGTATGCTTGGTTAATAGGTCACTCACCTTCGTAAATCGTTTTAACTCATTTTCCTCTTGAACAAAAGATTTTACAACACGAATTCCCGCTAAATTTTCTTTAGCAATTCCATTCACTTTGTCCAGAAATCCTTGAATCATGCCAAAATGTTTACCCATTGCACCAAAAGTAACAAATACAATAATAAATACTAGGACAACTAATACAACAATTACCCACCACAAACTAGGTAATGTATACATCGCTAAAATAAAACTACCGATAAATAATAACGGAATCCGCACAAGTGATTGTAAAGCCAACATCACTAAATTCTGGACTTGCGTAATATCATTGGTTAAACGTACAACTAGATTTCCTGTAGAAAAACGCTCAATATTACTAAAAGAAAAAGTTTGAATTTTACGGAAACTTTCTTCACGTAAATTCGCTCCAACTTCTTGGGCAACCTTCGCTGAAGTAATTGTATTTAAAATTCCTGCAATTAATCCTATTGCTGCTACACCAATCAAAACCACACCAATTGAATTAATATTATCCAGATCATCTTTCAAAATTGCTTCTAACACTTGTTGTAATAGTTTAGGTTGCCATAATTGTGATACAACTGTGGCAGCCGTTAAAACAATTGACAAAAAAGTATAGAATTTAAATTTTTTCATTTGTTGGAATAAAATTCCCATAAACTGTCTTCCTCCTTAAATTCCTGACTAATCTTCCTAAAAGTGTAATGGACTAATAGAGATTATTTATGCTTTGATTTAAGTAATTTTTACCATTTCTTAAACATCACATTTCAGATAGACCTTTATTCTATAGTAAGCATAGCTTCAATGCAAGTCATTTTTTAACTAAATTTTCATTTAATAAAAATCAATAATTAATAATTAAATGTCAGACAATTTCTATTGTTTTTTTTAGTGAAATTTAATTTCACTATTTTTTTTACAGCACAAAAAAACTGCATAAATTAACATCTATCATGTCAATCTATACAGCAAAGTTTTCTTAAAAATCAATCCACTCATTTTTTTTAATTTGGTATTCTTCTTCCGAGATAATTCCTTGATCCCGTAATTTTTTCAATTGTTCCATATCATCTAGTAATGTTGTAGACTGTCCACTAGCTGTTTTAATTGGTGCTGGTGTTTTACGGCTAAGCATCATAATTCCAGCAATTAACCACAAGATTCCTTGAAAACTTGCGATACTAAAAATTCCTAAAATCAAAACAACAATTCCCCAGCCCTGTTTATTGTTCTTAATTTTAAATGAACCAATAAAACCTAAAATTGTCATACCAATACAAAAAACTGTAATAATAACAAAAAATGCTAGTCCTATTTTTGCATCTGTATTGGAATAATCAGCTGCGCTACTATATGTATCGTAATAGTAGTCATCTCCTGTATTAAGTGCATTTGTTGCTGAAAGGCTAAAAGCCATTATTGCTGAAAATAAAATCATTAATCCTGAAATCAACGCACTAATAATCGATCCAATTAATGCTAAAATATATTCAGTTTTTCTATCCATTCTTCTTTTCCTCCATTTTCCAACTATTCTTTCGATTCAATATCTTCCACTTCACTTGATTCTTTTTTTGTAAGATCGACAACTGTTAACTCTTCACTTACTACTTCTACGGATTCATTAGGCTCTTCAACTACATCAACAGTCTCACTAGAAACCTCAACAACTACATCATCTGTTGCTTTAAATTGGTTCTGCCCATCTTTTAACTTGTTAATTTCAAGTCTAAGTAAATAAATTTCACGTTCATATTTATCCGTATCCTTATTCAAAACCGATTGTTCAATTCCTTTAATGATTGCTTTTTTGATTACAAAATACCAAAGAAAAATTGCGCCAACAATTATCGCAATATAAAAAACAGCAATAAATAAAATAAAGAAACCAGAAAAAATTGCAGCTACGTTTCCCATGTTCTTACCACCCTTCATTTTTTAATTACATGAGTCTTCTAATTATACTCTTTTTTGCAACATTCGTCATGTTAAATTTTATCATCCGCTTTCATTTAAACCACCTTGCTCATTACTGTTACTACACTTGATAATAAGCAGATGTACAGATTATGAAAGAAAGTATCCGTACTGGATTGACGTTAGCTTTATTAAATTGATTTATTTTAAATCCTACTCATCCTTTTAATTTCACAAAAAAATGCTCTTATCCTAATTAATCATGGATAAGAGCATTTTTTATGCGGTCAAGAAGACTCGAACTTCCACGGGATTACTCCCACTACCCCCTCAAGGTAGCGCGTCTGCCATTCCGCCATGACCGCAAATTCAACTCATTAAGTATAAATCGCTACCCTTTTTTTGTCAATTATCCTTTGACGAATTAACATCTGATCTCAACACGTTTCTCCAACAAAGTTAAGCGTCCTTTACAAGAGCCACAAACATATTTATTGATATCAAATCGACGTTGACGATACAATTTAGACTGACAATGTTGACAATAATAGACCCAATAAGCTTTTTTCGATTCATTTTTACGTAACGACTGAACAAAACGACTGCCACCGACTGCCAGCAATAAGTTTTTAAACTCAGCATCTTTATGTTGGTAGCCTCGTCCTTCTAAATGCAAATGATAATGACAAAGCTCATGTTTAATGACACCTAAAAATTCAGTCATTCCAAAAGTCTCTAGAACTTGTAAATTAAAATCTAAATTATGACTACTTAAATGATAACGTCCTCCTGTTGTTTTCAAACGTGAATTAAAGGTTGCTTGATGTTTAAAGGCTTTGCTAAAATATTCTAGCGAAACTCTTTCAACTAATTGTTGTAATTCAATCTGATTCATTCATTCGCATCCATTCACTAATTTTCTCTATTTATTTTACTAATGTATCAAATATTCCTAAAAAAAACAAATCACCACAGGATACTCACTATTATTTCCCGGGAAATACATTATTTCACTTCTGCTTAATTACTTTATTATAGAAGAAAAAAACTGACCTGATAAAGTCAGCTTTTTTTACAATTACTAATTTATTTTAACAACCGGAATCCATATTTCACTTAAATAATCTTCACGTGCTGGATCTTCTAACGAATACCATTCAAACTCAGGACCATCGGCATGTTCATAGCCTGATTTTGGAAACCATTCTGAGAAAATTCGCTGCCAGGCATCTTGAATAGCCTCAGGCATTGGACCTACTACTTCAAAAATCGCCCACATCTGAGAACCAATTTCCAATGTTTCAAAATCTGTTGGTGCTGCTAAAGTAGTTGCTGCTGCAACCCAATAATCCATAGTAACTGGAGTAAAATTAGCACAAACACCTAAAATTCCATCTGGAGTAGTATTAGCTAATTCCTCAATTCTCTCAGCCGTTCCATCTTGATTTACCCGTTCCCATATCTTAGGAATTTCCTTCGCATTCTCTCCATCAATCGTACTAATCTGTTCCTTAATCCCAACAACTTTAAATGCTGATCGTTCTTCAATTCGATACTTCATTGCAATCGCTCCCTTAATAGATAATTGAAAAGAAATAGGTGGAAAGGATTTTAATTCAACGCCTTTTTCTCGAGCCTTTGATGGCGTTACTTGATGAATTTGATAAAAAGCTTTTGTAAATGAATCTGCTGATTGATAGCCGTATTTTACAGCTAAGTCAATAATTTTTATCTCTGTATGCTGTAAATCAAATGCAGCCGCAGTTAAGCGTCTTTTACGTATATATTCAGCTAATGAAACATCTGCAATAAAAGAAAACATCCGTTGAAAATGATAATCTGAACAACAATTCAATTTTGCTAATTCCCGTGTATTGATTTCCTGATCTAGATGCTCTTCTATATAGTCAATCGTTTGATTTAAACGTTGAATCGTATCCATTTTCCCATTCCTCCCCTACTAACAATAATAGCCAATGCTTGATGCTCACATCCGACATTCTCTGCACCATACTATCGGATTCGATTTAGAAAAAAAGCCAATAAATTGAGCCTTTAGACTAACAATTTATTGACTAGCTACTTTCTATTTTTGTTCCTGATTCAACATAGTTAAAGCAATACGTCCTTTTTTCAAGTCAATTGAATCAACCCAAACTGTCACAACATCTCCAACAGCAACTACATCAGTTGGATGCTTCACATATCCATTACTTAATTTTGAAATATGCACCATTCCATCTTGTTTCACACCGATATCCACAAATGCACCAAAATCTACAACGTTCCGGACAGTACCTTGTAATTCCATCCCTGCTTTTAAATCTTCCATCGTTAACACATCTTTGCGTAATAACGGCGCTGGCAGCTCATCACGTAAGTCACGACCAGGACGTGATAAAGCTTCAACCATATCTTTAACAGTTTCTTTACCAAGTCCAGTTGCTTCAGCTACTTGTTGGAAATTCAATTGCGCTAGAGCTTCTTTTGCTGTTGTACTTCCTACATCTTTCAAGCTTAAGTCAGCCATCGCTAAAATTTCTTTCGCTTCTTTATATGTTTCTGGATGAATACCAGTATTATCTAGAATATTTTTTCCATCAACAATTCGCATAAACCCTACTGCCTGTTCATAAGCTTTAGGTCCTAAACGAGGAACTTTTTTCAAAGCTGCACGACTTTCAAAGCGACCATTTTCATCACGATATGCCACAACATTCGTAGCTGTCGTTTTATTTAAACCAGCAACATGCTGTAACAAAGGCGCACTAGCCGTATTTACATTGACACCGACTTGGTTAACTGCCGTTTCCACGACGAATTCCAAACGTTCTTCTAACCGTTTTTGTGAAACGTCATGTTGATATTGTCCTACGCCAACTGCCTTAGGATCGATTTTCACTAGCTCAGCTAATGGATCTTGCAAACGACGAGCAATACTCACTGCACTACGCTGTTCTACTTGTAAGTCAGGAAATTCTTTACGAGCCAAATCACTAGCTGAATACACAGAAGCTCCAGCTTCATTGACAATTACGTAATAAACCTCTTGATCAATCTCTTTCAAATTATCCACAACAAATTGCTCAGATTCACGACTTGCTGTACCATTTCCAATCGCAATCATTTCAATCCCAAACTCTTTGACAATCTTCTTGAATTTAGTAGCCGCTTCACTACGAGCCCCAGCACCTGCTGGTTTATGCGGATAAATCACATCAATATCCGTTACTTTTCCCGTTGGATCAATAACAGCTAACTTACAGCCCGTACGATAGGCTGGATCTAAACCTAGTACCATCTTCCCTTTCAATGGTGCTTGTAAAAGTAAATTTCGTAAATTCTCACCAAAAATATGAATCGCCTGTTCATCAGCAAGTTCAGTTAACTCACCACGAATTTCACGTTCAATCGCAGGACCAATAAAACGTTTATAACTATCTTCAAACGCCGCCACAACATAAGGTGCCGTTGGAGAATTTTCATTTTTTATTAATTCACGTGTAAAATACTTATTAATTCTTAACTCATCAATAGAAAGCGATACTTTTAAAATGTCTTCTTTTTCACCACGATTTAAAGCTAAAATGCGATGCGAAACTAATTTAGCAACAGGTTCACTAAATTCATAGTACATTTCATAAACGCCTTTTTCATCTTTTTCTTCATTCTTTACTGTCGATGTAACAATACCATTTCGCATTGTAAACTCACGCAACCAAATTCTGAATTTAGGCTCATCACTAATTTGTTCAGCTAAGATTTCATGAGCGCCAGCTAATGCTTCTTCAGCTGTTGCAACTTCTTTTTCTTCATCTATATAGTTGCTTGCTTCTTGAATAACATCAGCATTTTCAGGAAAAGTCAGCAGCCATTCAGACAATGGTTCCAAACCTTTTTCTTTAGCAATTGTTGCTTTCGTACGACGTTTTTGCTTGTAAGGACGATATAAATCTTCCACCAATTGCATCTTCTCAGCTGTTTCAATTGATTTTTGTAATTCTGGTGTTAGCTTTCCTTGTTCTTCAATAATTCGTAAAACTTCACCTTTACGTTTTTCTAAGTTTTGCAAATAATTATAGCGATCCTCAATTTCACGAATCTGAACTTCATCTAAGGTTCCAGTCATTTCTTTACGATAACGTGCAATAAAAGGCACTGTATTGCCTTCTGCTAATAGGTTTAAAACAGTTGTTAATTGCTTTTCACTATACACCTTTAATTCTTTTTTTAATAATTGTAAGATTGTTGCATCTGTTTGTTCAGCCATCATTTTCTTCCTCTCTTCATTCAAGCTATCTTATTTATTTTAGCATATATTTGTTTTATTTGTAATCATTCATCGATAGCAAATACAGAAAAAGAAACTAAACTCAAATACTCAAAGTTCAGTTTCTTCAATTGATTTACACTATTTCAACAGACTTTCATCTTGTTTTACAATGGTATATTTTAGTAAAAATGGTGCAATCACTGTTGTAGCAATAATTACCACAATAATCGCCGAATAATAGCTTTCAGAAAGCAAATTAGACTCTAAACCTAATTTTCCAATAATCAAAGCCATTTCCCCTCGTGATACCATCCCAGCACCAATAACTGCAGCAGATTTCCAATTAAAACCAGTTAATTTAGCACCAAAGGCACCACCAATTAATTTGGTTAAAACAGCAACAACAGTTAAAACTAAAATAAAGATCCATTGTTTGCCAATTCCGCTAAAGTCCATATTTAAACCGATACTTACAAAAAAAACTGGAATAAAAACCGCATAGCCAATTGGTTCGATTTTTTGCTCAATTGTATGTTTGTATTTAGTTTGAGAAAGAGCAATTCCAGCAAAGAACGCTCCAATAATCGCACCCATTCCCATATAATCTGCAAAATAAGCAAAGGCTAAGCAAATAATTAAGGCCATTGTAACAACAGCTTCAATCATTAACAGTTTATTCGCAATCTTCATTAAAATTGGAATCACCCATTTTGAAACGGCAAAAACCACAATAAAGAAGACTACTTTACGTAATAAGCTTTCTACAAACGGTTCTTCGGTTCCACCATTTGTATGGAAAACACTGACTAAGATACCTAATAAAATAACAACTACAATATCATCCACTACTGCCGCACCTAAAATAGTCGCTCCTTCTTTAGTATCTACTTTTTTCAAATCCTTCAAAACTTGAACAGAAATACTCACCGAAGTTGCACTAAATAGTACCCCAAGAAAAATAGAGCTTTGGAATCCAAGATTAAAAATTTCCCCACAGAAAAAACCTAATGCTAGCGGAAATAGAATGCCTAATAGAGCTACCGATAATGCTGGTTTCCAATATTTTTGCAGCAGCTTCAAATCACTCTCTAACCCTGCAATAAACATTAAGATAATCACACCGATTTCTGAAAAGTAATGGATAAATTCATCCGGTTGAATCCACCCCAACATCGCAGGACCAATAACAATCCCTACTAATAGTTCACCAATTACGGCTGGGACACCAATCCGATTACAAAAATGTCCTGCTAGTTTTGTTACAAGCAAGATCAAACATAGCGATCCTAAAAACATCATATTGTTCGCCTTCTTTCTAAATTCTTTGTTATGTTTTCTATAATAGTTCCATTAACATTACCAAACAGTCGTTACAAATTATAGTATAGCTACAGAATTGTGTCAAAATTAACGCACTACTTTATTTTTGGACAAATAAAAAAGAAGAAAATCAATCTCTTCTTTTTCGTTATTTCTTTTAGATACTACCATCCCATACATAGCCTGTATTTTTTATACTAATGTCTTGTTCTAATTTTTCTGGACTAAAAATTACACCATGAAGTGCCCCACCATAAACTGCACCGCCATCAATACCTATCTTGTCATCGCTTTTCCATAAATCAGTCGTCACATTATCACCATACAAAGCAGGCGTAATTGTATGACCAAACACAATCACTTTCCCTGTCATGTTCTTCCCTTCATGAAACGGAGCTCGAATCCACATAAAATCATAATCTGTCGTTTTCTTCCAATCAGATTTAGTTAAATCAACACCCGCATGAACAAATAAATACTGATGCCATTCAAAATAAAGAGGCAATCCTTTCAAAAATTCAACTAGATCTGGGTAATGACTTTTAATCATCATACTCATTTCAGTTGGTGAGTATTCATCATCTAAACCTGAATGTAACAAACTTTCTAATGTGCGCATCCCACCATTTAAACAATAATTCTGATAATAGTCTTCAGGGTTATCTAAAAACCGTAAGAATAAATCCTCATGATTTCCTTTTAAATAAATTCCACCTTGCTCTTTCACTAATTTTTTAGCAAGTAAAAAACAGGCTTTAGGATCTTCACCACGATCCCCTAAATCACCAATTAGAATTAACTGCTGAGTCTCTGGTTGCCATTTAGTCAACATTTCATTAAATAGTTGGATTTGTCCATGAATATCCCCAATTACAAATACTTCTTGCTTCATCGTTTATACGCCCCCCATTCTAAATCTCATAAGACTAGTATACACCTTTTTTAACTAGCAATAAAAAATTTTACCTTCCTATTAGTATCGTTTATCTTTTAAAACTGCTGTCTAAACTTTTTTGTGAAGATAGACACATTTAACTAGACACCCAAAATTAAAACCGCTATAATGTGAAACATGACAACTTGTCATTTCTTTACTAATCTAAGACTTTAGTCCCTTAGAAATCGAAATGTACTATGTTATAATTCTCATTAAATACTTATTTAGGAAGGAATGAGGCACATGAATTGGAAAAAAATCGTAGGATGGGCTGTAGCAATTGCAGCACTTGGTTTCATTGGATATAGTGTTTTTGGACCAAAAGAAACTGAAAAAACACCTGAAGTAACAACCTCTGCAGTTAAGGAGGAGACCATCGTTGAAAAACTAGCGACAACAGGAACTTTAGAACCGACAGCTACACAAAATGGAGTTGGTACAGGTTTGGTTACGGAAGTAAATGTTGCAGTTGGAGATAAAGTTACAAAAGACGATGCCCTTGTTCGTTATATAGATGGAACGACAATAACTGCCGCAATCGATGGAACCGTCACAGCTTTAAACGTTAAAAAAGATCAAGCCGATTTAAGTACACAAACAGGAAAACCAAGCATTACAATCGATGATCTTAGCAACTTAAAAGTTAGCATTCAATTATCAAAATCAGATGCAAGCATAGTTAAAGTCGATCAACCTGTTACCTTAACAAGTGGCTCAACAGAATTTGCTGGAAAAATCAGCGAACTTGATCCTGTAGCAACTACAACAACGGGAGCAACTGGTACAACTACTGCATTAGGTGGAACTATTTCCTTCGACACACCACCAACTGGTTTATTTGCCGGATTTGAAATTGATGCTGATATTACTACAAATACAGCTGAAAATGCACTCGCTATTAAAGTTGAAAGTTTGTTATACGATAAAAACAATAAGCCTTACGTTTATATTGTCAAAGACAATAAAGCAAAAAAAGTGGATATTGAAACAGGTATTCAATCAGATACCATGGTTCAAGTTACTAAAGGCTTAGAAAAAGATCAAAAAGTAATTGTTTCCCCTGAAGATAGCCTAAAAAATGGCGCAGCTGTCACCGTAAAATAGAATGGAGTGAACTAGATGATTGATTTAAAAGATATTGTTAAAATCTATCGTACTGGTGGTGAAGAGCTAGTCGCTTTAAAGAAGATTTCTTTGCATATTGCAGAAGGCGAATTTACAGCGATTATGGGACCAAGTGGTTCTGGTAAATCAACTATGATGAATATTCTTGGTTTGCTAGATCGATTTGACAGTGGAACCTATATTTTAAATAATCAGAATGTAACTGGCTTAAGCGATAATGAAAGTGCTCATGTTCGGAACAAAGAGATTGGTTTTGTTTTTCAATCTTTTAATTTAATGCCACGTATGACGATTTTAGAAAATGTTGAATTACCTATGGTTTATGCTGGAATACCAGCAAAGGAAAGACGTGAACGTGCTCTTAAAGCACTTGATCGAGTAGGTTTAAGTGACCGTGTTAAACATCGACCTAATGAAATTTCTGGTGGTCAAAAACAACGTGTTGCTATTGCCCGCGCGATTGTAAACTCCCCTGCTGTTTTAATGGCGGATGAACCGACAGGAAATCTAGATTCTAAAACGACTCTAGAAATCATGCGTATTTTCCAAGAACTCAATGATGAAGGGACAACCATCGTCATGGTCACTCATGAACCTGAAGTTGCTGAGTATACAAAACGCATCGTTTCCTTTAGAGACGGGGAAATCATGGACGATCAACTACAATTAAACCAAAAACTAGTCTAAGAAAGGAGAGCTTTTATGAATATCAAAGAAAATTTTAAAATGGCTTTAGACAGCATTTTTGCCAATAAAATGCGCTCCTTTCTAACCATGTTAGGGATTATTATCGGAATTGCTTCGGTCATTGCGATTTTAGCCGTTGGAAATGGAGCCACTAGTGAAATCACTGGAACCTTTGACGACTTAGGTGCTTCAACTGTTTCCTTAAGTGTAGGAAATAAAGCCACAAAAAGTGATTATATCAACGATGCCGATCTCAAAGCTTTAAAAAGTGCTAGCTCAAAGATCCAACGTATTTCACCAGATAAAAGTATTCGTGGAACGTTAAGTAATGGTGATGAAAACCGAACTGCGATTGCTTTTGGTGGAACACCAGATTTACAATATACCAATCAAACAATGGATAAAAATATTCTTTATGGCCGTTTCTTTAACCAAAATGAATACGCAGATAGTAAGAATGTCACAGTAATCAGTGAAGACACCGCAACTGCTTTGTTCAATGGTCGAAAAGATGTTGTTGGCGAAACACTTAATTTAACAGCTTCTGGTAGTACAAATCTTAGCTTAAAAGTTATCGGTGTTGTTAAAGGAACTTTCAGCAAAATGCAAGGTTCATTTGATACTTCACAAATGCCTGTTTATCTAGCAATGCCACTTACAACAATGGCAAAACTTGATTCTTCAGCTAGTGATATCACAAATGTAACCATCCAAGTGGCGAATAAAGACGATATCGAATCAGTTTCTAAACAAATGGTTCGTTTGCTAGAAACACGTCATGATGCAGTGGGGAAAGACCTCTATACAGCAACGAATTTCCTACAAGCTTTAGATCAAGTTAATAACGTATTAGGCTTGTTCATTAACTTTATTGCCGCCGTAGCAGCTATTGCACTCCTTGTTGGGGGAATCGGCGTCATGAATATTATGCTGGTCTCTGTTACTGAAAGAACTAGAGAAATCGGAACGAGAAAAGCTCTTGGTGCAACAACTAATACGATCCTCTTCCAATTCTTAATGGAATCCGTTATCCTCTCTTTAATTGGAGGAATTATCGGTCTAATCCTTGGAATTCTCTTAGCAAATGGAGTAGCTGGTGCCTTAAATATTGTTCCAACCATTACTCCTGGCGTTATCTTATTAGTGTTGCTGTTCTCAAGTGCAGTCGGAATTTTCTTTGGAATCTATCCAGCACGAAAAGCAGCTAAATTAGATCCAATCGAAGCCTTGAGATATGAATAGTAAATGATCTATGTAACTACACTCTTTGGCTAAAAACAGAAATCCAATGAACTCACCATTAAAAATGGGGGTCATTGGATTTTTTTTCATTATAATTGATACACGTCTCTATCTAAATTAATACGTTAACGCTCTTCTTTCCTGTTGATTCCAAGTAAGGCTAAAAGATTGTTTATCAATATAACTATTTTTTGCTCCTGTCCATGGATCATTAAAATAAAATCCGTTAGCATCATAGCCAGTTAACGTAATTGCATGAACTGTAAAACCATGCATCACGACCCAAACTACAACAGGTTTCTCTTTTTTAAGATTATGTTCTAAATCCTTTAAATTTGTTCCTGTTAAGTTAGTATAAGAACCCGCATATTTTGTAACTAAATTTCTAAATGCAGGTGGATAAATTGTAAAACCTTCAGTTGTATAAGGATCACCAACATAACCTAGATTAGGATCAGAATCGTGATAAGGCATTTCATTAGCAACTGCTTCCTTAGTAATCTGGACACCTTTGTAATTCAATAACATTGTTACAGCTGTGGCCTCACAACCTGTTGGCAACATTGGTAATTGACTGATAATAGGCACATCTAAAATTCTTACTTGGCTTTCAATTACTGCTGGAACCCTTTCAAGTGCAGGAATCGGATCTGCTGAATTTTCTCCATTTGAATCAGCAGATGTTGCTTCACTAGTTTCAGGACTAATTGCCGGTTCAGTAACTTCTGATGATTCCGTATCCACTTCAGAAACATCTGATGGCTTCGCAACATCTTCTGCAACCGTTGCAGATTCGTCTACATTTCCATTATTGTGAGAAGACTCGCTACCACTGCCTAATAAGGGACTTCCTTCTTCGCTATTTTTAACAACCGTTTCACTTTCAGCAGCTAAAACTGTATTCGCTTCCAACATTAGTGGTGCCAATAAACAAATAACTGAACTAACAACTAACACTCTCTTTTTCATCATTAAATAACTCCCAACATATTTTTTTAGTTCCTTTTATTCATCTTAACAAAAAGCTTTTTTTAAAACAAACTTTATCCATTATATATTATGAACATCATATTACTTATCTGTTCTTCTCCAATAAAACGCTTATATTGCTAATTAATTCCATTTAAATAAAATAACTTAACAGTGATTTCCACATAAAAAAGCCTCAAAAATCAGTACAACAATACTGATTTTTGAGGCTTTTAACTTTATTTAAATACTTGATTCAATAACTGCAGATTCATCATCTAAGATTTTTGAATTAAATTCTTTGATTCGTTTAGATGTAACAATTCCAGCAACCATACTATCATTTACGTTAACTAATGTACGAGCCATATCAATTAATGGTTCAACCGAGATAACTAAACCAACAATAGCAATTGGTAAGTTCAATGAACCTAATACGATCAATGAAGCAAAAGTTGCTCCACCACCGACACCAGCAACACCAAATGAACTAATTGTTACTACTGCAATAATTGTTAAAATATATAAAGGACTAAATATATCAATTCCAACAGTTGGAGCCACAATTGCAGCTAACATAGCAGGATAAACACCCGCACAGCCATTTTGTCCAATTGTTGCACCAAAACTAGCAGCGAAGTTAGCTGATGCTTCATCAACACCTAATGCCTTTGTTTGAGTTTCAATATTTAGAGGCATTGCACCAGCACTAGAACGTGAGGTAAATGCAAATCCTAAAACTGTTCCAACTTTTTTAATGTATTTAATAGGATTAACTTTCAATACGCTTAAAATCAATAAGTGCATCAAGAAAACTACAAATAGTGCAGAATAAGATGCTGCAACAAATTTACCTAAGTTCCAAATTGCTTGAACATTACTTGTTGCCGTTACTTTAATCATTAAAGCTAAAATTCCAAATGGTGTTAAACGTAGAACTAAGGTTACAATACGCATGACAATTTTATACAAGCTATTAATTAATTTTGCAAAAAACTCTCCCGTTTCAGGATCTTTTCTATTGACTCCGATATACGCCATTCCGACGAATGCAGAGAAAATAACAACAGCGATAGTACTACTACCACGAGTTCCAGATAAATCAGCAAAGACATTCGTTGGAATAAAACTCACAATTTGTTCAGGAATTGTCAAATTCTCAACTTCTGTTTTACGTTGATCCAATACTTCAATTCTTTCTGTCTCAGCATCCCCTTGAACAAAGGTTGCACCATTTAAATTGAAAATAAACACACTCATAATTCCAATAAATGCAGAAATAGCTGTTGTGATTAACAATGTTGAAATCACTGTAAAGCTAATTTTCCCAAGATTTTTTGAAACACCTAACTTTGTAAATGCTCCAACAATGGAAACAAAAATTAACGGCATAACTAACATTTGTAATAATGAAATATATCCATTTCCTACAACATTAACCCAACTAACCGCTCCAACAGTCACATCACCTGTTGAACCAAAAATAACTTGAATGATTGCACCTAGCACAATCCCTACTCCAAGTGCTGCAAAGACACGTGTTGAAAATTTCACATGTTTCTTCTGCATCCAATAAAAACCATAGATGGCTGCAACAAATAAAGCTAAAATAATAATAATATAAAGATTCGTCATAAATAAATCCTCCCTTTGTTTTGCTTTTCCTATGACGGGAAAAGGCGATTACCATAAGAGTAAAGGTCTCAGACAAGTAGTTTTTCCAACTCTTGTCCTAAAAATGCGCATAAAAAAATACACTTTTAGTGATTTAATAAGTTTACATTAAAAAAGTAAGTAACGCAATATTAATGCCTCTTATTTTTAAATTTATGAAGCAAAATAAAATACGTTCTAAAGTCTGATTCAAACTTTAGAACGTATTTTTATTGACTTACCCTATTTCGACCATTTTCTTTAGAACGGTACAAAGCTTCGTCTGCTCTTACATACAATTCCTTCACGTCTGAGTCAGTAACTAAATACGTAGCTAAACCAATTGAGATGGTAATATTGATTTGTTTACTTTCATAATAAAAAAAGTGCTTCTCAACATTTTCCCTTACTTCTTCAAGTATCTCCATAGATTCCGTTGAAGATCTTCCTTGTAGCAACAAAGCAAATTCCTCACCGCCAGTTCTAAAAAGAACATTTCCATAATTCAATGATTCCATTCGTCTCAATACATCTGTTAATTCAACAAGTACGTAATTTCCGGCCAAATGACCATATGTATCATTTACCGTCTTAAAGTGATCAATATCAAATAAAGCTAGATTTAATGGTTCACCTTGTGCTTTTGCTTCCTCAAATTCAGCCAAATAAGTCAGATTAAAATCTTTAAAATTTCGTGCCTTTGTCAATTCATCTGTTAAACTATCTGTTACTGTTTTAAAGAAAATCGTATTTAGATGATATAAATAAGTTGCACTAAGATAGGTAATACTCCCAATCACAATAAAATTTAAATAATCTTCCAACATATAATTAAACGCAAAAATATGCGTTCCATCTAAATTGCTGCTATAAATAAATATCCAAATTGGAATAGCCGCCAGGAAACTAAAAATTAAGGTTCGTAAATTGTTTCCATTTGATAATTTTTTAGCAATAATAATCATCATTAAAAAAACGACAAAAACTAAGACATACATAATTGTTACAGGGGTAATACCAAAATAAAATAACCTAAAGATACCAGAAAGTACCACCGAAATCATCGAAACACGCGCACTAATAAAAATAGCGGGAATTAAGATAATAATTAGGCGTAAATTGCCATAAAGGTAATAATAATGATCGACTGCAGACATCAACGTTAAATAAATTGAAGACATCGTCATTAGTAAGCCTGAACCTATCTCCATAAAATAAAGCAACTGTTTATCTGAAAGTCGATTTTCAGCAATCACCCGTGAAACCGATAACCAAACTGCCTGAATAAAAAATATTCCTAAAATGGAGGTTATCCCCGTTATGTAGGGTTCAATTATTTCAAATACTAGCACGTTAATAACACCTCATTTCATTCCAACTTCTCACTTTTTTAGTAAAATCTTTTTTTATAAGTATACCACTCTTTATTCAATAAAACTGTTGAATTTACTCAATTTTAACAATGTTATGTCTTTAATAAGTCTAAATTTATTCTAACATAAAAAAACATAGCTTTAAAATTAAGGCTAGATAATTTTAAGGCTATATTGCTAGTTGAATTTAGACTGATGCTTTTTCTAACAATTAGTCGTTCTACTAAACAATCCATCCCATTAATCAGGAAAATAAATTTTTTGATTTTCTTTTTTTGGTCCTATTTCTACTATCAATATTTCCGAAAGAATCGAAATTGCATCGATAATCATTTGTGTTGTTACAGCTTCTTGTATAATCAAAACAGAAAAAGCCTTTCAAATTTCTAATCAAAAAAGTGATACCTTTCTTGATTATAACATTTTTCGATAAAGCAGTTCACTCATTTTTTATCCTATTTTTCTAAATATGAATCAACTATATAACCTCGTAGTAGTGCATAAAAAATCTATCTAGTATCGTCTTATCGACTAACTAGATAGATTTTAATTTTTTATTCTACCGTAACACTCTTCGCTAGATTTCTAGGTTTATCTACATCATTTCCACGATGTAAACTTGTATAATAACTTAATAATTGTGTTGGAATCACACTAATCAATGGTGTCAGTAAGGCATGAACTTGTGGTAAGACAAATTGATCTCCTTCACGTGCAACATTTTCCATTGCAATTACCAGACTGTGAGCGCCACGAGAATTAACTTCCTCAACATTGCCACGAGTATGTCCCGCAATGCTTTCCTCGGTAATTAATGCCAATACAGGTGTCCCTTCTTCAATTAAGGCAATAGTACCGTGTTTCAGCTCGCCTGCAGCAAATCCTTCTGTTTGTACGTATGAAATCTCTTTAAGCTTTAAAGCAGCTTCCATGGCCACGTAATAGTCCATTCCACGACCAATATAAAATGCATTTCGACTAATACTTAAATAGTTTGCCGCCAATTCTTCCAAATATTCTTTATTATCAACAATTGTTTCCATACCAGCAGCAACAATCCCCAATTCATGAATCATATCAACATCTGATGCTAATCCTTTAGACTTCCCAACTACTTCTGCCAAAATCGCTAAAACAGCAATCTGTGCAGTATAAGCTTTAGTTGATGCAACTGCAATTTCTGGACCTGCATGTAACAACAAAGTAAACTGTGCTTCCCTTGATAACGTTGAACCTTGAACATTAGTAATGGTTAAAGCCGGATGTCCCAATTCATTCGTCTTCACTAATACTTGGCGACTATCGGCTGTTTCACCACTTTGCGTTAAGAAGATAAAGAAAGGTTTTTCAGTCAATAAAGGCATATTATAACCAAATTCACTAGATAAATGAACTTCTGTTGGAATATTTGTTAAATTTTCAATTAATTGTTTTCCAACCCATCCCGCATTATAACTAGTTCCACAAGCAACAATATAGACACGATCACTAGCCAACAAAGTTTCTGTGATAACAGAATCAATCTCTAATTGACCTTCTGTATTTTGATAATGTTGTAAAATTTTACGCATCACAGCTGGCTGCTCATCAATTTCCTTCAACATGTAGTATGCGTAAGTTCCTTTTTCAATATCATTTAAATCTAGTTCAGCTGTATAAGCTTCACGCTCAATCTTGTCACCAGCTAAATTCTCAATTTCAATCTGCTCCTTCGTAACTGTCACAACTTCGCCATCCATCAGTTCAACAAATTGATTCGTCACTTGAATCATTGCCATGGCATCGCTACATACTACGTTAAAATCTTCACCTTTTCCGATTAATAACGGACTTTTATTTTTAGCAACATAGATAACATCTGGATTTTCTGCATCCATTAAAGCTAACGCATATGAACCCTTCAAAGTCACAATCGCCTTTTTAAATGCATCTAATGTTGATAATTCTTCCTGTTCAGCAAACCAAGCAATCAACTGTACAATTACTTCTGTATCCGTATCACTAACTAATTCAATACCTGATAAATAAGCATCACTTACGGCTTGATAATTCTCAATTACACCATTATGAACTAACGTAAAGCGTCCACTAGTTGATTGATGGGGATGAGCATTTCGGACACTAGGCACACCATGAGTTGCCCAACGCGTATGTCCAATCCCTTTTGAACTTGCTACTTCATTATTAACAACCTCACGTAACGCAGCAATTCGACCTTTTTCTTTAAATAAATGCCCCTTATTCGCTTCATCAATGATATAAATACCGGCAGAATCATATCCACGATACTCTAATTTTTCCAATCCTTGTAATAAAATCTCTTTTGCATCTTGGTTTCCAATAAATCCTACAATTCCACACATAACTAAAATCCTACTTTCTATTCGCTGTATTTTTTTAGTTTCTAGATGCTTAATCCTACTTTTGTTAAGAAGTTTCCTTCTATTTTTTTTAGAATCTGTAGACTGCATCAGCCTAGAGCCATCCGCCGAATCTTTCGATAAGCTCTCTCCTCGTCACCTAAATCCATACTGACATCTAATTTAGGTCTGGCGCTATTCCACTTAAAAATTGGTATACTATCCTCCCGTTCAATCCGATTACTAGAAACAAGAACAATCATATAACCAAAATCTGTATTTGTCAATTAATAATTCCAAAAACCAAAATTGGTATACACCTATTTCCGAGTACTTCCCAACATTTCGATGATACTTAAATTGCGAGGACACACAAAAAAGAGTAAGGTTTTGAAAAACCTTACTCTTTAAAATAAAAAATTATTTTTATCCTTCTAGACCAATTTCTTGTCGAACAACATCTGAGATTTTATCTACATAATAATTGACTTTATCTTCTGTTGGAGCTTCTCCCATTACACGTAGCAAAGCTTCTGTTCCACTAGCACGAACTAAAATACGTCCGTCTCCATCCATTTCTTTTTCTACTTCTTCAATTACTGCTTTGATTGCAGGTACATTCATAGCACCATCCTTATCACTAACACGGATGTTCACAAGTTTTTGTGGATAATTTGACACTTCAGCTGCTAATTCAGATAGCTTTTTACCAGTTTGTTTCATAACATTAATTAACTGAATTCCAGAAAGCATCCCGTCGCCAGTTGTATTGTAGTCTAAGAAAACCATATGACCTGATTGTTCACCACCAAAGTTATAGCCATTTTTACGCATTTCTTCAACTACATAGCGATCTCCAACTTGTGTTTGTAAAGCTGTCATTCCAGCAGCTTCAACCGCCTTATGGAAGCCTAAGTTACTCATAACAGTCGCCACAATAGTATCTTTCTTCAAACGACCTTTTTCCATCAAATACTTTCCACAAATATACATAATTTTATCGCCATCAACGATTTGTCCTAATTCATCTACCGCAATAATTCGGTCGCCATCTCCATCAAAGGCTAAACCAACATCTGCACCTTTTTCTAATACAAATTCAGCTAATTTTTCTGGATGTGTCGAACCAACACCATCATTAATATTAATTCCATTTGGAGAAGCACCCATAACATCAAATTCTGTCTCTAAATCAGCAAACAAACGATTAATTAATGGTGAAGTAGCTCCGTTTGCACCATCTAAACAAACTTGAATACCCGCTAAATCACTTGGAATTGTTTTTTGTAAAAATTGAATATATTTTAAAGAACCTTCTAAATATTCATCTACTGTTCCTAAACCATCTGCACTTGGACGTGGTAACTCATCTATTTCATTATCCAATAAAGCTTCAATTTCTAATTCTTGCTCATCTGATAATTTAAACCCATCTGATCCAAAGAATTTAATTCCATTATCTGGTGCTGGATTGTGAGATGCAGAAATCATAACGCCTGCAGCTGCACCCTGAACTCGTGTTAAATAAGCAACTGCTGGTGTTGAAATTACACCAAGTTGCATCACTTCAATACCAACTGATAATAAACCAGCTACCAATGCTGATTCAAGCATTTGACCAGAAATACGTGTATCTCTACCAACTAAAACACGAGGGTGAGTCGCGCCATCAGCATGTTGCATCAACACATATCCTCCAAAACGACCTAATTTAAAAGCTAACTCCGGTGTTAACTCTGAATTCGCAACGCCTCTGACTCCATCTGTTCCAAAATATTTTCCCATATCTGTAATTGCTCCTTTATTTGTTATTCATGTAGATCGTTTATCAACGATCATTCACTATCTGTTGTATTTCCAGCATTCGCCTGATCATTGTTACTACTCTCACTACTTGAAGTTGCTGTAGATTCACTAGAAGAAGAACTGCCGCTATCAACAGAACTACTTGAACTTGAACTTGAGCTTGATCCACTTGAACTTGAACTACTTGACGAGCTGGAGGTAGATGTAGCCCCACTACCATTATTTTCACCACTGCCTCCACCACTAGATTCATCAGTTACAGTGATGACAACCATAATAGTCTCAGGGGATACCGAAGTAATTCCATCTGGCAATGACAAGGCAATTTCTTTTGTAGTCGTTTCTGTAATTCCCGTCACATCAACATTTACAGCAAAGCTACTATAGTCCGATAAAGCTTTCGTTTCACCAGCAATATTAACAGTTGTTTGGTTTCCCTTAATTCCTAATCGATAACTTTTCCCATTTGTAGGCGTCCCTGTCTGTTTTAAAGAAATTGGAATATCTTTATTTGCCACTAAAATAGGAATTGTCACGTTCACTTCACTAGGATTGACGACAACGTCCAAATTATTTCCATCGGCATCTTCAACTTGAACCGTCACTTTTGATTTAATATCTTTTTTAACACCATTCTCCACTGAAACGACCGCTTTTACAGAGGCGATTTTATTTATATTCGACTCTGCTCCTGAAATTTCAACAGTATTATAGTCTAAAGTAGGCGTTCCAGCTTCATATCCACGAGCAACTAAAGCTTTATTAAATTCAACACTTACATCAAATGTTTTTACTTTTTTATTTTCAATTTTGATTCTAGCTTCACTTGGAGTAATAGATACTCCTAATTTGTCACTAAAGCCTTCTGGTGTTAGCTGAACAGTATGATCCCCAACACCTAAATTATTTAAATTTTTTGCTACTACTTTAAAATTCTGTGAAGTGACCGTCTGATTAATAATACTTTTTAATCCTTCTATTTTAACAGACACTTTTTCTGGTAACCCTGATATATAATACTTATTTTGATCCACATCTGCATAAACCGGAACATTGGAAATTACTTCAGAGCCACGAGGATTCAAACTTCCAGCAGCATTATTCGTATTGACTAAACCATTTTTTTCAAAATTCACATAGCCAAATAATAATAAAGAAAATGCTAAAGCAACAATTCGGAGAAACCAAGGGTTATTATAGATTTTCTCTATCATTTAGAGTCCCCCTTTTTTGTAAATCCATCAATGAAAACTTGAATTGGATTTTTCTTTATCTCTTCATCCTTCACAACAATCTCTTTCACTAAATAATTAACAAATTCCTCTTGAGTAACATCACGAATTAATTCGCTATTACGCGTCATACTAATTCCACCAGTTTCCTCTGATACAACAATCGTTAACGCATCCGTCACTTCACTCAATCCGATGGCAGCTCTATGTCTTGTTCCTAATTCTTTAGGAATCAAAGAGCTTTCAGATAAGGGCAAATACCCAGCAGCAGCAGCAATTTTATAATCCTTAATAATTACAGCGCCATCATGCAAAGGTGTATTTGGAATGAATATATTAATTAATAATTCCCCAGAAATATCAGCATCTAATGGAATTCCCGTTTCAATGTATTCATCTAATCCCGTTTCCATTTCAATCGAAATCAAAGCACCAATACGACGTTTAGCCATGTATTGAACTGATTTATCTAATGCTTGAATCAAACGCTTAGTAGGATCGACTTGACGCTTACTTCGGCCAAAAACAGCTCCTCTTCCTAAATGCTCTAAACCACGACGAACTTCCGGTTGAAAAACAATAATTGCAGCAATTACTCCCCAAGAAATAACTTGGTCCATAATCCAATCTACAGTTTCCAATTTCAAAAAGAAGCTAATCATTTTAATCACTATAATTACAGCGATTCCTTTTAATAATTGAATTCCCTTAGTTCCTTTAAGCAGAGTAATTAACTTATAAACAAAGAACCAAACAACGATAATATCAACTATATTTAAAAAATTACGCCACGTAAATATTTGTGTCCAATCAAAAGACATACGTGCACCTCCAACATGTTCTTCGTGCCACTTGCACTTTATTATACCACAACTCCCTACGATACCTATTGAAAATTGTGTTTTCAAATAAGGTTAAACAATTGAATCCCTCATTTGCTTCTACATTTATTCAAAATAAACTTATTTTTTCCGTTTATTCTTCTTCCATCCATTATAACTAACTAGACCAATTAACCAAAAAACACATATATAGCTTACCCACGTTCCAATTTTAAAACCTTCAGGATAATAAGTTAATGAAATCGTATGTGTACCTTTATCCAGTGGAACTCCTATAAAATCACCTAAAACTTTTTTCAGAGCAACTGGTTTTCCATCAACTTCAGCCTTCCACTTCGTATCATGAGGAATCGAAACAAATAACACATCTTGATTTTTTTCAACTTGAACCTCACCTTGAATATTGCTTTCACTCCAACTAGATACCGCTAAACGAGTCTGTTGCAGTCTATTCGTCACTTCACGATAGACTGTATCATCCAGTGTTTGAATATTTTCTGATTCAACGATAACCTCTCGTTGACTTTTTATTTCAAGATAAAATTGTTTTCCGGCACTAAACTCACCAAGATTAATTAACGCTTGATTTGTCACCGCGACTTGTGGACTAATTTCTTTTCCATCAACGTACAGACGAATTGTTTGAAACTTTATCTTAGGTAAATACAGGTACGTCGGACCAGTTGTTTTAACTGTAACCATATAAGCATTAGTTGCAACACTTTGCGTAACATCCGTAGACTGGAATAACTTCTTTTGAGAACCAATAATACTTCCAACTAATCTATTCTGATTATCAAAAGGTCGCTCCTCTTTTAATTTTATTTCACTAAATTCTGATGGAACCATATACCCAATACTCGTCTCCATTTCTGGATGAAGAGGCAGAATCTGACCAAACTCACTTTTAGCAATTGCTAACTCTGTTCCTTTAGCTTGATAACTTCCTAAAACGTAACGAGTATTAAACAAATAATCCAAAAACGGCGTTTGACCAACATCACTAATTCGACGTTCATTCTTACTGAATAGTCCTAGTTTCCATAAACTATCTCGTAAATCTTCATTTAAGGTAGAACTATAATATGGGATACTATGATAATTGTAAAGAAAACTTTCATTATATCCATTATCTACACCCTTGATTGTATTTTTAATTCTATAAAGTCCCTGATCTTTTTCATCCATTTCATTTAACAACTGTGTGTAATTTTTCATATCTACTTGGAAACGCGTATTATCTGCTAATGGCGTATCAGCTAACATTTGGTGAAAATTATAACCAATCTCTAACGTAACCGTAGCAAATAATAACAACATAATCATTTTAGAAGATTTACCCCAGATTAATAATATAGAAGTTAAAATAATTGCCCCAGCAGAAACCCAGAATAAATAAGGCTGTAACGGAATAGCTGATTGAGACTGTATAAATTGGCTTAGCTTACTATTTTTTATAAGCCAAGGTACAATTAACCAACTATATACATAACCAATTGCCAGTAAACCAATCAAGGTTCCACTTATTTTTAGAATGAGTCTTTCCGATAGCTCAGAACGTTTCTGCCAGCTAGAATAACCTAATAAAATTAAGAAAAAGCTGAACATATAGGCATTACGATAAGGAAAACCAGCAGTTAACTGGAACATATGCCACACCGTATTAAAACTCTGCAACCAAAAACTTAGAAACAGCACAGCTAACATTGAAAAACTCAACCACTTTTCTTTCTTTGAAATTGATCCAATAAAGAAATAACTAACAGCCAGTAATAAAAACAAGCTACCAATAAAAATTGTCGGTAAATGGTCTAAACGACTAGTAAAATCAGTATTTTCAATTCCTAATTGTAAGAAAAAATCAAGTCCAAATGTAGGAAATGGTAAGAAAATTTTCCAATCAACAGCAGATTTACCTGTTTGAAGCATTCCCAATAAAGCGGGAATTAAAATAAAACTAGTTAAGCCTGCACCAATAATCGAGTACGTAATAAAGCTCAACCATTTTTTCATTGTTTGTTGAAAATAGTCTTTCAGATTTTTAAATTCAGTCTGTCTCATTGTCCAATAAATAAAATAGCTTAACGCAAACAAACACGTCATGTAACCTAAATAATAATTGCTGACAATCACTGCAAATAAACTAAAACAATAAAACAGTTTTTTATTTCTATCCACTAGATATTGAATACTTAGCGCAACAATCGGCAACCATATCAGGGCATCTAACCACATAATATTATAAAGATAAATACCTACAAATCCACAAAATGCATAACCTAATGCAAAAAACAATTGAGCTACTTCTACTTTTTGATAGGTTCGGCTTAGATAAAAAACTAAGCTCCATGAAATAAAACAAATCTTCAGCATAATCACAAGTGTCACCGCTGTAGCCAAATAGATTTTAGGCGTTACTAAAAAAATCAGATTAAAGGGGCTCATCAAATAATAGGCGGCTAATGGCAGAAAATCATCTCCCATGCCACTTGAGAATGAATACAACGGACTACCATTACCAAGCACCATTTCTTTAAAATAAGAAAAAAAGGGAACATACTGTGTTCCAAGATCACTCACTAATAAATTGGATTTTCCAAAGGGCGCCACTCCCATGCTTACAAAAACCGGAATCAAAATAAGTAATGGTAGTAGCAAACTAGCTAGTTGAAAAAGGAATCGTTTTTGTTTCATTTTTTTCTGCATCAAAAAACCTCAATTTCTAATAATAATTTACTTTTTTATGTAAACTTCACTACATATCACCTCTGTCACAAAAGGTGCCTCAGTTGTTTAGTATACCATCCAGATATTATAAATTCCTAAAGATATCTATTGAGAATACCATTAAGTTGATTAAATCAACTTTCTTCCTATATATTTTGGCAACAAAAAAAGTGCCTACGATAACGATATCGTAAACACTTAGTATGAGTCATGTAGGATTCGAACCTACGACCCTCTGATTAAAAGTCAGATGCTCTACCAACTGAGCTAATGACTCTAAAAAATGTAAAAGACGGGCAACGTCCTACTCTCGCAGGGGGAAACCCCCAACTACTCTCGGCGCTAAGAAGCTTAACTGCTGTGTTCGGCATGGGAACAGGTGTATCCTTCTTGCTATCGCCACCAGACAATATACATTCTTTAGATAAAAAAAGACTTATTTCTATTATAATGTGTTTCAAAGTGCCACACTATTACATAGAGGACAAGTTCTCATTACTACATACTTCAAATTAAAAATTTAAAGCAACTGGGCTAGCTGGATTCGAACCAACGCATAACAGAGTCAAAGTCTGTTGCCTTACCGCTTGGCGATAGCCCAATAATGGTGGAGGGGGGCAGATTCGAACTGCCGAACCCGAAGGAGCGGATTTACAGTCCGCCGCGTTTAGCCACTTCGCTACCCCTCCATAAAAATGAAAAGTTCGTTAAAATAAATTACTCAACGAAAGCTATTATAACAGGTTTTAAGAAAGTCTGTCAACACTAAAAAAATAATTTTAGTTGCTTCTTTTTTAGTGATTTTTTTCAACAACTTCATTAGTATAATATAGAATTTGTAAATTCGCAACCATTATTTTAAGAATTTTTATTTTTAATTTAAAATCCAAAAAAAACCTACCAGATTTGTACTCTGATAGGCTTTTATCTTAAAACATTTCATTCAGTCTACTAATTCCAGTTTACAAAATAGCTCACTAATTTTTTGATTAATGTCGGAGCCCCTTGTTCTTTTCTACGATTTCGCCATTCTGCACTACTAGCAACAATAATTAACAGCATTCCACCCAAAATCAGATACATCCACCAAGGAATAGTACTCCAAAATCGTCGTTGATTATACGCTAAGCTCAGTAGTATTCCAACACTGCCGCTAATGAAGTAAGATTTATATTTGAACATAAACCCTCCAATTACATACATCAAGGCTATAATCGAAAACGTCAATTGCTGAACTAACCCTCCTGTAACTAAAGCTTCTATCATTAAAATCACTAAACCAAATGCCACTACCCCAAACTCAACAAACAGATACTTGTCGATTACCTGCCATACTTTACGTAATAAAATACTGACTAAAAGAAGCGCAATCGTTACTTTTATAGATAGGATAGCAGATGAATACAACATTTCTTGCCAATTACCTACACACCAATAAGCTAAATCTGCTAAACTTACATAAAAAATCGTCTGTAAGAAAGATTTTTCCTTTTCCCCTGTTTCAAATTTGAAAAATGCTACTAGATATAACAGCAAATACAGAATCAAACCTGCTTCAAAATAAGGCTGACTTTCATTAGCCACTAACAGTCTTAAAAATAAATAACCAACACCGGTTAAAATCAGCGAAGTATCAATCTTCAGTGGTTGAATAACTAACAACGGCTGGCGTTTTACATAACTAATCATACTTCTAACTACAATAATCAGTAATAAAATACCAAAGTATCCGTAAAAGAATAAAGTTTGTAGTTCCCATGCAACCAGACAAAAAATTCCAATCCACAGTAAATTATCCACATTTCCTTTTAAATACGCTTTTAGATAAATCGTGATTATCACCCATGCAACTAGACTCATCATGACTTGTAACCACTCAATGGCACTATAACTCAAAGGAATATTTACAACTAATGCAATACAGCTCATTATAAACCCAATTGGTTCAATAATTTTTTGTCCTTTTTTAAATTTCCAATAACTAACCACTAATCCAGCCGCCAAGAACCAAATGATAAGCCCACTAGTAAGCCAAACTAACTCAAATACCTGACTTAGACTAATGAAAAAGAAATAACATAAAACTAGCAATAGTCCTAAATATCCCTGTTTGTTGCGCAATTTCCCAGTCAGTTTAATTGATATTCCGTAAATAAACATCGGCAAACAAAAGACTACTGGATTTGCTAATAAATCCCCGACATATAAAGCAATTACAAGGCTAATAACAAATAAAAAGTGAGACATACAACGACTATACCGTTTTAAATAATAAATTACTTCTACTTCTTTTTTCATTAAATAACTAGCAAAAAAGAATACACTAGCTAGCACCTCTAAATAGATAATTTGAACAAAACTTGAAGCATCAATTAGATAAAGTGGATAAACAAAAGTTAATGTAGCAAATAAAAGGCCACCTAAACTTCTAAATTTAAGTTGAATCTGATCTCTTAATAGATAACAAAAATAAACACCATATCCAAGAACGAAAAGTCCAAACCAATTAGCTGTTTGTGCTACAACTTGATTTAAAAGAACTAAACCACTCATTAGATAGAAACCACTCGCTACCAATTGGCTCGTCTTCACTAAATCTTTTTGTTTGACCAAATTCATCATCATGCTAAATAGTAAAATAACCAAACTTACTGCAACATAAGCCCAGGCCTGCTCTTGATAAAGAAACAATACTGGTCCACAAACAATTCCTAACCCCACTGACACACACCAAGCCATCACCTTTTGAGGAATGAGCTGAATGCGTAGTTTTGTCATTAAAAAGAGCAACCAAATCATTCCTAACCAGAAACTTTGTTCAAAAGCTGACATCTTCATAAAAATTGTATTACTTGCAAGTTGAAAAACAATCCAACTTGTAATACCTAAAGTTAACCAATTAGGCTGTAATCTTTTGATAACGAAGACAAGACTATATCCTAAGAGACTAACAATACACATCAGATAAGCAATCGTTTGTCGTGGAAATTCCATCAAGCTAAACATTGATCCACTGACTAAATAACTCATTAAAATCAAAAGACTAAAAGTTAAAATATTCTTTTTAAAAAGAAACATCTGGTACATTCCCGATAACAGAACAAAGAGTGCTATCCCCAATGAAATCCGCTCCACAGGGCTACCAATAGTTACTCCTTGGCTAGTTAACAAAATCCAACTCCCTATCACTAGTAGCACGAATAAGTTAACTAAATAAGAAAAAATCATTTGTCGACGAATAAAAAGATCCGGAATCTTTTCTAATAGTTTTAACTTCGTTAACCAGCTAAATGCTACAACCAACATACTTGCTAGCAAAACCAAAAAACTATCTGAAATAGTCGCATTTAAAAACAGAATAGATACAATTCCAAGATACATCAACACATTTCCTATTATCTGAAAAACTAATCCGAATCTTATCCGTTGAATCCCACAAATAAACCAAAGTATGCTAAATACGAAATAAGCTACTATGGAACTAATACTTACATTAAAGCTAGCCAACAACCAAAAACTACTGCAAATAATAACTAAAACTTGATAATTACTCCATTCATTTTCAAAAAATCGTATCACTGTTTTCCCTTTAAAATAACTGTTACTAACTATCAGCCCCATTATTAAAAAACCTAGAACTGCAATAGCCATTTGAGATGTTCCTGTAAGCATTATCGCCAGAAATACCTGTGTTAAATAAAATAATCCTAACGATAACCATCTGAAAATTTTTGACTGATAGACTTTCGCTACCCAATAATATAACAAAGTAAAACTACTACAAACAAGAAATCCCAATACATTTCGTCCATCTCCAGTTAAAGAAAGATAGGAACCAAATAATTGATAATACGCTCCACTAATAACGGTAATTGGTAAAAATAGAAAAGCTAACGAAACAAATGCAAAACTTGTTTGTTTAATTTTTAATTTATGGGCAACAAATCCCATTCCTCCAAACAATCCTGAGATAGATAAAATCAACGTAACTTTCATGAATGAGCCTAATATAAACCAACTGGTTGTTGCCAATACTAATCCACCTAATAATAACAGCACAACACCTAACGTAAGAATTAATGAAAGATTATGCTCCCGTCGTTCCACAGAAGTTCTCACCGCTGGTTTCTTTAAAATAGATGGAACCGGTGTTTCTTTTGCTAGAATTGGTTCTACCTCATCTTTTCTTGGTTCCCGATTGGAGTTTTTAGATTTTCCAACTAAACTATTGATAAACTCACGTCGCTCTAGTTCTTTCTGTTGATTCTTCTCAAAATCACTCAATTCATTTTTGGGTGCAGCAGCCTTTAACTTAAGCTCCTCATCACAATCCATTAAATAATATCGATAAGCATTTTTGACTTCATCAATTGAGTTTTCATCAAGATACTGACCTTTTCTCAGTTGTTCTAGCTCTTCTAAAAAAAATTTTTTTCGTTCACTATCCAAAGAATCAACTCCTTTTTTTAACTTGAATTTCCTTAGTAAAAAGCAACTCTATTAAAATAATAACTTATTTAACTTAATTATGCTATACCAAAAAAAAGAAAAAACTCTATATAAAAATAAGAATTTTTTCTTTCTATTACAAAATTAAATGAATACTACTTCATTAATAAATCTTTAATTAGTTGCACTTCCATTTTGGCACCAATCGCTAACGAACCTTCATTAATTTTAAACTTAGGATGGTGATTCATATAACCACATCCCTCTTCTACCGTACCACCACCAACAACAAAGAACGATCCTGGTACAACATCTGTATAAGCTGAAAAATCTTCGCCACCCATCATTCTCGGTGGAGTCATAATCGCCGCTTCACCAACCACCTTCATTGCAGCCTCACGGACCATCTCAGTTGCTGCCTCATCATTAATCACAGCACTGTAGCCTAATAGATAATTCAGTTCATAGGTTGCTCCATACATCTTGGTAATATGGTCAATCATCTCCTCGATACGTTGCTTAATATACAAACGTGTCTTAGGATCATTCGTCCGAACAGTTCCTTGGATTCTTGCCGTATCTGGAATGACATTCGCACTGCCGCCACTTGTAAATTCACCAATTGAAATAACTGCACTATCCAAAGCTGCAATATTTCTTGATACAATGTGATTTAGATTTGTCACAATTTCAGCCCCAATTAAAATCGGATCTACCGCTAATTCTGGCGTTGATCCATGAGAACCGACACCTTGAATCGTCAATTCAAATATATCAGATGCCGCAGTCAATGATCCTGAACGCACGCCAACTACTCCAACAGGAATCATTGGAAAAATATGAATTCCAAAAACCAAATCAACGTCTTCCATTACTCCGGCTTCGACTAAAAACTTCGCTCCACCAGGTGGTACTTCTTCCGCTGGTTGAAAAATGAATTTCACAGTTCCAGCAATCTGCTCCTGCATACCCGTTAAAACCTTACAAGCACCCAGTAACATAGCTGTATGAGTATCATGACCACAAGCATGCATTACACCCGGATTCTTAGATGGAAAGGCAACATCTGCTTCTTCTGTAATTGGCAATGCATCAATATCAGCTCTCAACGCCACTGTCTTCCCTGGCTTCGCTCCTTTCAAAATAGCTACAACACTATTCTCAATCGGTGTTGATAGCTCTAAATTAGGAAACGTGCTTAAAAGATCGTAAATATATCTTGCTGTTTCAACTTCATGAAAAGACAACTCAGGATTTTCATGTAAATGCCTTCTCCACTTCACCATATCTTCTACCGGTACCGTTACATGTTCTGTCATTTAAATCGCTCCTTTAATTCATCTATTTTTTTATTTTTAAAAATAAAATCACAACTCCAGATGCTACTCCCATAACTAAAAAGAATAAAAATGCTGTATAAAAACTTCCACCAGCAAAACGAACAAGCTCACCAATAGCGATAGGGGCAAATACGCCACCTAAAACACCACCTGTTCCAATTGTCGCATAACTTGGTGAAAAACGCTCGCCAACAAATAATTTCAAAGGCATACTCATTAATGTAACAAAAGCTACTAACATAGCAAAATTAGCAACACCTAAAAGTAAAATAAGTAATCCTACAGATTCTAACATATATACACCAATCATTGCTATACCACCAATTAAAGAGAACAGCGCAATAATTTGTTTTTCTTTTCCAGCAAAATATTTTCCAACTACGTAACTTCCACCTAACGCACCAACTAAAGCAAAAACACCACTTGCTGAACTAATTGTTCCCGCTTCCGTTAAACTCAATCCTCTTGCAGACGTAAAGAAAGTTGGCAACCAACTTGTAAAGCCATAAACTAATGAATTGATAAAAAATGCACAAATAGTTAAAATCCAAACACGAGAATCTTTCCAAACCATATTAACAGGCATTTTTGTTTTCACTACTACTGTAGTCTCTGAAGTTTTAGCATGCTCCTTTGGTAAAAATAAAACTAAAAACAAAGCAATCGCTAAGGAAAACCCTGCCATAATATAGTACGCAAAACGCCAGCCTGTATTTTCAATTAATGGTGAAACTAACAGTGGCCCAATAACTCCAGCAATCCCCGAAGAAGCTAACAAAATACCTTGAGCAAACGTTCGTTTCTCTAAAGGTAAATTTAATGAAATTTCCTTACTAGCAGAAGCTGGATAACCTGAATGAGCAATTGCCCCAGCCATAAAACGAATTGCCATAAAATAAAACAATGACATCCCAAAACCAAACAATGTCATGAAGATTGCAATAAATACAATAGAAGAAACCAATATCTTTCGTGAACCAATCTTATTATTTAACAACCCCATTGGTATTTGCATGAATGTATACCCTAGAAAAAAAGCACTCATTACCAGACCAGTTTGAGATGTTGTTAAATCAAATTCTTTTGCAATAGGAACTAAGGCTACACCAATACTTAACTTATCTACATAAATCATGATATACCCCAAAAACAAAGTAAATATCATTAAATTACTCTTACTTTCTTTCATTTCCCCTGTCATTCTCTCACTCCTTTTTAATCTATACTATTAAATATACTAATTTAATTAAAAAAAACAACATTATTTTAAGGCTAACAAACTTTTATTCATATAAATAGTTGAAAAGAATCTAAATATTTCATTCATGTAACAATAAAAAAATAGAAAACTCTTTAAAAATGGATATTCATTCTTAAATCTAATAAAAAAAAACTTTCTGTAATATAAATGTAAAAAAAGACTTGATAAAGTAATCTTAACTGTTATAATCGTAATATAGAAACAAATTAAAGGAGTGTTTTACTCATGAAAAAGCAAAAAGTTATTTTAGCTACTATATTAACAGCAATTTTTCTCTTAACAATTTATCAAAATAATACTGACAAAGCATTACCAGTAGTTTCAGCAAACACTATCTCTCAAACTAAAATAAAAGAATCTACTATCATTACTAATCCTGTAACTAATGAAAACGTAACGACTCAATCTGTAGTCGCTGACATAGATACTAAGAATAACTCAACTATAACATCTTCTGAAATTCCAATAGAATTAACACCTGAAGAAGCTGCTGCTTCTCAACAAGATCCTATTACTATTGATTTAACTTACCAAGGAACGTGGAAATCATTAGATGGTAGTCAAACGATTATTGGTGATTCTTCTGGCTTTAAATTTGATGGTGCTCCATTTGGCTGGTTAGTTCGCTATGCTAAAACTGATAATGCTTTAATTTTTGGCGATACTAATTACCGTACTTTCAGCGCTCGTCTTACAGATAACGATCACCTAATTATTGAAAAAATTGACGGTAGTCAAACAACAGAATTTACACGGGAATATCAATAAAAAAGATAGACACTCTCTGATGGAAATTGGAGT
Organism: Carnobacterium gallinarum DSM 4847; assembly: GCF_000744375.1. NCBI lineage: Bacteria > Bacillati > Bacillota > Bacilli > Lactobacillales > Carnobacteriaceae > Carnobacterium > Carnobacterium gallinarum. Next base: position 472,084 of record NZ_JQLU01000005.1, read on the forward strand.
GTCTATCTTTTTTATTGATTCACTATTAATTAAGCCGTTAAATAAAGAACACATAGCCCTTTTTAATAACTCAACTTACTAACCTTCTGTATGTTTTAAGATAACTCGCTCATTCAATGGTTGAACTTCACGATTATTAGCATCATAGTATTTGTTGAATTCTTCAATCTGTTCTTTAGAAACTTCAACAGGAGTTTCCATCATATACCACTCAACATTCTCAGAAAGTGGTGGTGTTGTTAATGAACCTAAGTAATGATAATATGTTTTATTTGTTGGAAGCATGTCAGCAACTTGAATTGTTCCTGCAACTTCAGTTTTTTCACCTTTTTTAATATTTTTCAAAACACTATCAAAGCCAACATTAGCTTTACCTTCTTTGAAAAACACTCCAATTACAGCTAAGCGTCCATCTTGTGCTTTATTAACAAAATGCGCTTCAATCGGGAAATGTTCACCATTTAAAGTATGTTCACTCTCTGCGTGGAAATGAAATTGGTTTAATTCATAATTGCGACCATTAATTACCGCTTCACCCGTATCATTTACTTGAATGCTATGTCCATTATCGACTTCATCAATTACTTGATCCTTATAGTTCAAATCAAGAGTACCTGCATCTTTCATTGCCTCAGCCTTATTCGTTACAATATCAATTGGTGATTGTGAATCGCCAGACTCAAAAGTCCAGTCACTTTGATTACCATAGTCAAGGTGATCATCATGCCCCTCTTTTTTCTCTTCCTTTTCACTACTTACTCCTTTTTCGACCTGTGTACTACTTGTTGTACTTGCAGTATCCTTAGTTGTAGTGCTACAACCTGCTACTAGCCCCATTGAGACAAGAGTTACTGCTGTTAAATATTTTAATTTCATCTTTCATTCCCCTTTCAACTGAAAATAATAATAGCATATTTTCACTTAAAATTGGTTTATTCCTTTTTTTTTTTCTGATGCTTTTTTGGAAGTAATAAAAAACCATTTTTTTACAAATTTATGATAAACATATATTTATTGACATAGATTAGCACTATTCTTGATTAGAACAAGCTTTTCAGCTACTATGTAACTATAACAAGGTGTAAGAGAGTCTTCCCGTTTTCATTTTTTTATCTAACAATAAATAATTGAAATAAAAATATTTATGAATCAAATAGAATCATTATTAAAAACTTATGTGAATAAATCCGGAATTCTGAGTATTCAGGTAGGATTTTTAATTTAACTCAACATTCTATTCATTTTCATATTGAAAGAAAAACACTAAAAAAGTTGGATTATTTAGTGCTATTTGAAAAAAATCAACTGTTTACTTATAAAGATACTACAGACTTTCTCGTAATTACATGCATAGAGAATAAAAAATGTTCTTTTGAAGGAAAATATTTATCAAACTGCTATAAACTGACAATTCAAGTTTGTCCAACCTAGTAATCTCTGACTAGTCTACAAGCACTTAAGAGTCAACATTGTCACTATTTTATTGATCTAACTACAGCAAAATTAGATACTTCTCAACAACTAAATCATCTTTATTCTATAGAATAAACAAAAAAAGATTCTTTGAATTTTCATCAAAGAATCTTTCAAAAAAATGACCCGTACGGGAATCGAACCCGTGATACCGCCGTGAAAGGGCGGTGTCTTAACCGCTTGACCAACGGGCCATAAGCTTAATCTATTCATAAGCACAAGATTTATTATATAAAGAAAATGGCTATTTGTAAAGCAAAATTTTCATTTTTTTTAAATATAATAAAACATTTCAAATTCCGTTAGTTGATCGTTTAGCAATTGATTAAAAGAAGAACCTCTATTATTTTTATTTCTTCATGGATTCTACTTGCTTATCAGTCAAAAGAGGTATATAATCCCTAGTTTGTGGGCATAATTTTTTATCTAATTTTATTTATTAAGGAGTTATTAAAATGTGGAGTGTGATTAAGCGTTATTTAATTGGAAAGCCTTTAAAAACTTCTGAAGAAGGTGACCAAAAATTAGGACGTTTTAAAGCGTTAGCTCTTTTATCTTCAGATGCATTGTCTTCAATTGCATACGGGACAGAACAAATTGTTTTAGTTTTAGCTACTTTATCTACCGCGGCTATTTGGTATTCTCTACCATTAGCAGGATTAGTTTTAATTTTATTATTAGCACTTGTTATTTCTTATAGACAAATTATTCATGCTTATCCTCATGGTGGCGGAGCCTATATGGTTTCCAGTGAGAATCTAGGTAAAACTTCAGGTTTAATTGCTGGTGGTTCATTACTAGTCGACTATATGTTAACTGTTGCAGTTAGTGTTTCTGCCGGTACAGAAGCAATTACATCAGCTATACCTGCACTCTATAACCATCGTGTACCTTTAGCAATACTCATTGTTGTTTTAATCACTGCAATGAATTTACGTGGTTTAAGAGAATCTGCTTCATTCTTAATGTTTCCTGTCTATTTATTCGTAGCAGTTATTACCTTGTTAATTATCGTTGGAATTGCCAAAATAGCATTAGGTATGGCTCCTTTTCATGCTACCGCTACAGTTGGAGCCATTGTTCCAGGAATCACCTTAGGCTTACTATTAAGAGCCTTCTCCTCAGGTTCCTCTTCCTTAACTGGGGTTGAAGCCATTAGTAATGCTGTTCCTTTTTTCAAAAAACCACAAGCACAAAACGCAGCTGGAACATTAGCTTTAATGGGAGCACTCTTAGGTTTCTTCTTTGCTGGAATCACCTTTTTAAACTATTGGTACGGAATTATTCCAGTTGAAAAAGTAACCGTACTTTCACAAATCGGAACTTCTGTTTTCGGCAAAGGTTTTCTCTATTATTTATTGCAATTCTCTACTGCTTTTATTTTAGCTTTAGCAGCCAATACAGGTTTCTCAGCATTTCCTGTACTTGCTTACAACCTTGCTAAAGACAAATACATGCCACATATGTATTTAGCTAAAGGAGATCGCTTAGGATACTCTAATGGGATAATGACCCTATCCATTGGTTCCATCCTTCTAATTACCCTATTTAACGGTGAAACTTCACGTTTAATCCCATTATATGCTGTTGGCGTGTTTATCCCTTTCACCTTATCTCAAACAGGCATGATTATAAAATGGAACCGAGAACGACCTAAAGGCTGGTTCACAAAATCCATTTCTAATTTTGTTGGTGCCTTTATTTCCTTTTCAATTTTTGCTATTCTACTATTCTATCGCTTAAATGAGATTTGGCCATTCTTCATTATTATGCCAGTCATGTTGTTTATCTTTCATAAAATTCATGACCATTATCAAAAAACAGCATTGCAATTGCGCTTAGATCATTCTGTTCCTATCGTTTATGAAGGAAATACAGTAGTTGTGTTAATTAGCAATGTTACGAAAGTAACCAATCAGGCTTTAAACTATGCCAATAGTATTGGTGATAATGTAATCGCCATGCATGTTTCCTTTGATGAAAATCCTGAAAAAGAAGCTGAATTTATGATAGAATTCAAAAAGAATTATCCCGATGTCCGATTAGTCAATTTACATTCTTCTTACCGTACCATTATTCACCCAGTAGTACGTTTTGTAAAATTAGTTGAAGCCAAATCTACACAAAAAGGGTTTACCACAACTGTCTTAATCCCACAATTTTTACCAAAAAAACCTTGGCAACATATTTTACACAACCAAACAAGCTTACGCTTAAGAGCTGCTTTAGTTGCTAAAGAAAACATTGTTGTTTCTACCTACAGCTATCACTTTAAGAAATAAATAGATAGGCAAAAAAAGACAATAGGAAGAGTATCTTCCTATTGTCTTTTTTATAGCTCACTTTATTTTGCTTCAATATCTTGATATTCTGGTTTACGATCAAATTCAGCTCTTGCAAAAGGACACAAAGGAACAATTTTCTTACCTTCTACACGCATTTCATCTACAACACGTTTTACAAGTTGTCCGGCAATCCCTTGGCCACGTAGAGAAGGGTCTACAAAAGTATGATCCAAGATTACTTTTTCTGATCCTGCAGGAACATAAGTTACCTCAGCAATCATTTTGCCATTCTCATCATTTTTGTAAAAACGGTTTTCTGATTTTTCAAATTCCATTCATTACACGCCCTATCCTTTTTATTCTAACTCTATTTTAACACTAAGTTAGAAGATAGTCAGTAAATTAACTTATTTTTTATTTAAAAAAAAGGTTCTATAATATATCGTGTTGATGAGTGAAACACTCACCAACATTTCTTTGTTGAAATCAAAACCAAGAAATACTGATCCTAGTTAGACTAAAAGATCAAATTACTTTGGATTTAACCGAAAATTTATCTCGTAAATACATTGGACAAACCCCAAATGACTCAGATACAACCATTGTTCTTATTTTACGGTCAGCTAGTCCAAAAAAGGAAGATTTTTTACTCGATTGATAAAGAGCAAAAAAATAGACAGTGATAATTTCTTATCATGTCTTTAAAATTATACCATTATAAATAAAAAAAGCCACTTACCAGATTTGAACTGGTGACCCCTTCCTTACCATGGAAGTGCTCTACCGACTGAGCTAAAGCGGCAAATTTAGGTCTTTATAAAAAAAAATACTCCGCAAGTAGGACTCGAACCTACGACATCATGATTAACAGTCATGCGCTACTACCAACTGAGCTATTGCGGAATAATAAATATGAATCAATCTCGCGTGGCAACGTCCTACCCTCACAGGGGGAAACCCCCAACTACTCTCGGCGCTGAAAAGCTTAACTGCTGTGTTCGGCATGGGAACAGGTGTATCCTTCTCGCTATCGCCACCACACTTTTTTTCCGCCAACTTACGTTGCGACTCTTCGGCTGTTTCCTTCACTTTTCTCCTCATGTACATTAGTACATTCCGATGCTCGCTCAGTTACATCCTCGATTCACTTGCAATTTGTTGAAAAAATGCTTTGCTGATTCATTATTTAATTGAAAGAAATTGTTCTCTCAAAACTGGTACTGTATTAAAGTAAGTTGTTCTGTTGCCTTCTTCACCGTTTCTTTCTTGGTTAAGTCCTCGACCGATTAGTATTGGTCCGCTCCATACATCGCTGTACTTCCACTTCCAACCTATCTACCTGATCATCTCTCAGGGGTCTTACTTGCCGAAGCAATGGGAAATCTCATCTCGAGGGGGGCTTCACGCTTAGATGCTTTCAGCGTTTATCCCTTCCACACATAGCTACCCAGCGATGCTCCTGGCGGAACAACTGGTACACCAGCGGTGTGTCCATCCCGGTCCTCTCGTACTAAGGACAGCTCCTCTCAAATTTCCTGCGCCCGCGACGGATAGGGACCGAACTGTCTCACGACGTTCTGAACCCAGCTCGCGTACCGCTTTAATGGGCGAACAGCCCAACCCTTGGGACCGACTACAGCCCCAGGATGCGATGAGCCGACATCGAGGTGCCAAACCTCCCCGTCGATGTGGACTCTTGGGGGAGATAAGCCTGTTATCCCCAGGGTAGCTTTTATCCGTTGAGCGATGGCCCTTCCATGCGGAACCACCGGATCACTAAGCCCGACTTTCGTCCCTGCTCGACTTGTAGGTCTCGCAGTCAAGCTCCCTTCTGCCTTTACACTCTACGAATGATTTCCAACCATTCTGAGGGAACCTTTGGGCGCCTCCGTTACTCTTTAGGAGGCGACCGCCCCAGTCAAACTGCCCGTCTGACACTGTCTCCCGCCACGATCAGTGGCGAGGGTTAGAGTGGTCATACAGCAAGGGTAGTATCCCACCAATGCCTCCATCAAAACTGGCGTCCTGATTTCTATGGCTCCTACCTATCCTGTACAAGCTGTACAAACACTCAATATCAAACTGCAGTAAAGCTCCATGGGGTCTTTCCGTCCTGTCGCGGGTAACCTGCATCTTCACAGGTACTATAATTTCACCGAGTCTCTCGTTGAGACAGTGCCCAGATCGTTACGCCTTTCGTGCGGGTCGGAACTTACCCGACAAGGAATTTCGCTACCTTAGGACCGTTATAGTTACGGCCGCCGTTTACTGGGGCTTCAATTCTGAGCTTCGCCGAAGCTAACCCATCCTCTTAACCTTCCAGCACCGGGCAGGCGTCAGCCCCTATACGTCATCTTACGATTTTGCAGAGACCTGTGTTTTTGATAAACAGTCGCCTGGGCCTATTCACTGCGGCTGACCAATTGGTCAGCACCCCTTCTCCCGAAGTTACGGGGTCATTTTGCCGAGTTCCTTAACGAGAGTTCTCTCGCACACCTTAGGATACTCTCCTCGACTACCTGTGTCGGTTTGCGGTACGGGCAATTTCTTTCTAACTAGAAGCTTTTCTTGGCAGTGTGACATCAGAAACTTCGGTACTTAAATTTCCCTCCCCATCACAACTTATCCTTATAGTCGCAAGCATTTAACTCACGTCAAGACTTGTTGCTTAGACGCGCATATCCATCAGCGCGCTTTTCTTAGCCTACTGCGTCCCTCCATTGTTCAAACAAAAGAAACTGGTACAGGAATATCAACCTGTTGTCCATCGCCTACGCCTATCGGCCTCGGCTTAGGTCCCGACTAACCCTGGGAGGACGAGCCTTCCCCAGGAAACCTTAGTCATACGGTGGACGGGATTCTCACCCGTCTTTCGCTACTCATACCGGCATTCTCACTTCTAAGCGCTCCACCAGTCCTCACGGTCTAGCTTCGACGCCCTTAGAACGCTCTCCTACCATAGAACCAATGGTTCTATCCACAGCTTCGGTGTACTATTTAGCCCCGGTAAATTTTCGGCGCAGGGTCACTCGACTAGTGAGCTATTACGCACTCTTTAAATGATGGCTGCTTCTGAGCCAACATCCTAGTTGTCTAAGCAACCCCACATCCTTTTCCACTTAATAGTAACTTTGGGACCTTAGCTGGTGGTCTGGGCTGTTTCCCTTTCGACTACGGATCTTATCACTCGCAGTCTGACTCCCGGATATAAATCAATGGCATTCGGAGTTTATCTGAATTCGGTAACCCTAGAAGGGCCCCTAGTCCAAACAGTGGCTCTACCTCCATGATTCTTAATTCCGAGGCTAGCCCTAAAGCTATTTCGGAGAGAACCAGCTATCTCCAAGTTCGATTGGAATTTCTCCGCTACCCACACCTCATCCCCGCATTTTTCAACATACGTGGGTTCGGTCCTCCAGTGCGTATTACCGCACCTTCAACCTGGACATGGGTAGGTCACTTGGTTTCGGGTCTACGACCACATACTCATTCGCCCTATTCAGACTCGCTTTCGCTACGGCTCCGTCTTCTCAACTTAACCTCGCATGTAATCGTAACTCGCCGGTTCATTCTACAAAAGGCACGCTATCACCCATTAACGGGCTCTAACTATTTGTAAGCACACGGTTTCAGGTACTCTTTCACTCCCCTTCCGGGGTTCTTTTCACCTTTCCCTCACGGTACTGGTTCACTATCGGTCACTAAGGAGTATTTAGCCTTGCGGGATGGTCCCCGCGGATTCCGACGGAATTTCTCGTGTTCCGCCGTACTCAGGATACACAACAGAGTGAACTTTGTTTCAAATACGGGGCTTTTACCCTCTTCGGCAGACCTTTCCAGGTCGTTTCTTCTACAAAACTCATTTATGACTCTTAATGTCGTGTCCTACAACCCCAACAAGCAAGCTTGTTGGTTTGGGCTCTTCCCGTTTCGCTCGCCGCTACTCAGGGAATCGAATTTTCTTTCTCTTCCTGCAGGTACTTAGATGTTTCAGTTCTCTGCGTCTACCTCTACTAGCCTATGTATTCAGCTAGCAGTAACATTCTATAAAAAATGCTGGGTTCCCCCATTCGGAAATCTTTGGATCAAAGCTTACTTACAGCTCCCCAAAGCATATCGGAGTTAGTCCCGTCCTTCATCGGCTCTTAGTGCCAAGGCATCCACCGTGCGCCCTTATTAACTTAACCTTATTTGTTGGTACTGCTTCAGTCTTCATCGTCTTGTTCCTTCATTCACTTCTTACGTACGTTAGTACGCTTCGAGGCTCATTGCAGTTCAATCCTAAAATTCTGTTGCATTCCTGCACAAATAGTTTGTGTGGAAGATTTTATTGCTAAAACAATCCTGTTAGTTAATGTTTATTCATTATCTTACGATAAGAACTAATTAAAAAACTCATTTAAAACGCGGTGTTTCTCGGTTTCTTACTTAACTTACTTTTTTAATACAGTATCCAGTTTTCAAAGAACAAATTCAAGTAATCTAACAAAAGATTACTAATGGAGCCTAGCGGGATCGAACCGCTGACCTCCTGCGTGCAAGGCAGGCGCTCTCCCAGCTGAGCTAAGGCCCCTTTTTAAAAGGTATTTAATTAATTTAGTTCAAAAAAAATTAACCTCTCAAAACTGAACAAAATAAAGACGAATGTGTTGGGTTCCGTTAATTCCTTAGAAAGGAGGTGATCCAGCCGCACCTTCCGATACGGCTACCTTGTTACGACTTCACCCCAATTATCTATCCCACCTTAGACGGCTGGCTCCTAAAAGGTTACCTCACCGGCTTCGGGTGTTACAAACTCTCGTGGTGTGACGGGCGGTGTGTACAAGACCCGGGAACGTATTCACCGCGGCGTTCTGATCCGCGATTACTAGCGATTCCGGCTTCATGTAGGCGAGTTGCAGCCTACAATCCGAACTGAGAATGGCTTTAAGAGATTAGCTTGGCCTCGCGACCTTGCGACTCGTTGTACCATCCATTGTAGCACGTGTGTAGCCCAGGTCATAAGGGGCATGATGATTTGACGTCATCCCCACCTTCCTCCGGTTTGTCACCGGCAGTCTTGCTAGAGTGCCCAACTGAATGCTGGCAACTAACAATAAGGGTTGCGCTCGTTGCGGGACTTAACCCAACATCTCACGACACGAGCTGACGACAACCATGCACCACCTGTCACTTTGTCCCCGAAGGGAAAGTTCTGTCTCCAGAATGGTCAAAGGATGTCAAGACCTGGTAAGGTTCTTCGCGTTGCTTCGAATTAAACCACATGCTCCACCGCTTGTGCGGGTCCCCGTCAATTCCTTTGAGTTTCAACCTTGCGGTCGTACTCCCCAGGCGGAGTGCTTAATGCGTTAGCTGCAGCACTGAAGGGCGGAAACCCTCCAACACTTAGCACTCATCGTTTACGGCGTGGACTACCAGGGTATCTAATCCTGTTTGCTCCCCACGCTTTCGAGCCTCAGCGTCAGTTACAGACCAGAGAGTCGCCTTCGCCACTGGTGTTCCTCCACATATCTACGCATTTCACCGCTACACGTGGAATTCCACTCTCCTCTTCTGCACTCAAGTTCTCCAGTTTCCAATGACCCTCCCCGGTTGAGCCGGGGGCTTTCACATCAGACTTAAAGAACCGCCTGCGCTCGCTTTACGCCCAATAAATCCGGACAACGCTTGCCACCTACGTATTACCGCGGCTGCTGGCACGTAGTTAGCCGTGGCTTTCTGGTTAAATACCGTCAGGGGATGAGCAGTTACTCTCATCCTTATTCTTCTTTAACAACAGAGTTTTACGATCCGAAAACCTTCTTCACTCACGCGGCGTTGCTCCGTCAGACTTTCGTCCATTGCGGAAGATTCCCTACTGCTGCCTCCCGTAGGAGTCTGGGCCGTGTCTCAGTCCCAGTGTGGCCGATCACCCTCTCAGGTCGGCTACGTATCATTGCCTTGGTGAGCCATTACCTCACCAACTAGCTAATACGCCGCGGGTCCATCCATAAGTGGTAGCCGAAGCCACCTTTCCTTCAAGAATCATGCGATTCCTGAAACTATGCGGTATTAGCATCCGTTTCCGAATGTTATCCCCCTCTTATGGGCAGGTTACCCACGTGTTACTCACCCGTCCGCCACTCACTTGGTTAGAAAGCAAGCTTTCCAACTTCGTGCGTTCGACTTGCATGTATTAGGCACGCCGCCAGCGTTCGTCCTGAGCCAGGATCAAACTCTCATATAAAAGTATGATTAAGACCGAAGTCTTATGCTCATTTTTTTGACTTGCTAGCGAATATTTATTCACTTTTTTGTTTGTTCGCTTCAACCTTGTTGAAGCTCCCTACACATTTGGTTCGTCTTACTTTGTTCAGTTTTCAAAGGTCAATAGTTTGTTTTGACAACTTCTATATATTAGCAAATATATAAATGTTTGTCAACACTTTTTTAAAATTTGTTTTTTGTGTTAGACGCGAATACGTCGTAACGACATGTATTAATATACCAAGATATTCTGAATTCGTCAATAGTATTTTATACATTTTTTCATTTTTTTTATTTGATTCTATTTAATTCCTTGTGGTTATTGAATTTCAGTAGAAATAAAAAAGGATTTTATTCAAATTTAATTGTATAAAATCCTTTTTTATAAGTTTATTTTTCTTCAATTAAGTAAGAAAAATCTGTTTCATCTTGTTTCACAATTAAAAGTAGTCCATCTCCTAATGGCAATAGGCTACTTTCAATAGAAGGATGTTCCATAACTACTTCTAGAAAAGCATTTAATTTTTTGTGTATTGCTCTTGAGCGTTTTGGAATTTCTTCTTTAGGAAGTAAAATTGTACCACCTTGCAACACATCGTCTACTATCAACATTCCACCAACTCTTAATAATCGCATACATTCTGGGAAAAAATCGTAGTATTTTGATTTTGCGCTATCCATAAAAATAAGATCATATGGACCCGTTAATGTTGGCAAGATATCTGATGCTTGCCCTTCTAGTAATGTTACTTTATCAGTTAATCCTAAAGTTACATAATTTGCTTTAGCTTTTTCAATCATTACATCAAAACGATCTATCGTTGTAACATGTCCTTTTTCTCCAACATGTTGCGCCATTAAACTAGATGAAAATCCTATTGCTGCTCCAATTTCTAAAACTTGTTTAGGTTTTAATTGTCCTAATAATAAATTAAGAAACACAACTGTTTCATGTGGAATGATTGGTACACCACGTTCATTCGCTCCACGTTCAATTTCACCTAGTTCTCCTGCCAAAGGCTTTTGCTTTTTCCGAATAAAATCTAGCACATCTCTATTTACTACTGGTCTGTCCATCATTTCGTTAATTGCCATTTTCCTACCTCTTTCATCTATCATATAATCTAAATTTAGGATTGGATTTTTTTGACTAGAAATCTGTCTCATGTAACATAAGTCTGTTCTATTATAAATTCCTCTTTATAAAGAAACAAGCCTTTAATGAAATCTTTTTTTGCACTCGCTTCATTTCTTACTAAATATCTCTGTAAATATATGTGAAAACATTGTATCCTTCGCATTTTATGTGGTATCATCAAGTATACGTTCGAATTAAAAATTAACTAATTATACTTTATATAGGAGGATACCTTTATGTTAATCAAATCACTTTGTATTCCTAAGAAAAATTTAACGACTGTTAAAGAAACGGTTACTCTTCAAGAAGCAATTGAAATTTTAGAAGAATCAGGTTATCGTTGTGTTCCAATTTTAGATGAAACTGGTACGATTTTCCGCGGAAATATCTACAAAATGCATATTTACCGTCATAAAGCTAACGGTGGTGATATGTCCTTACCTGTTACTCATTTATTAAAAAATGCGACTAAATTTATCTCAGTTGATTCTTCATTCTTCAAAGTTTTCTTTACAATTAAAGAACTACCATACATTTCTGTATTAGATGAAAATAATCGCTTTTATGGTATTTTAACTCATAGCTCATTACTAGGCATGTTACAACAATCTTGGAGTGTTGATGCTGGAAGCTACGTTTTAACCATTGCTTCATCTGGTTTAAAGGGTGACTTAAGCAATATGACTAAAATTATTAACAAATATTGTACGATTGCTAGTTGCATTACTTTAGATGTAGAAAAAGATGAGTTAGTTCGTCGTACAATGATGACTCTTCCTGCTGGGGTAACCCAGGAAACTTTAGACCAAATTATTGAGCATTTAGACAAACGTGGTTTCCGTGTTGTTGAAATTGAAGATTTAAGTCGCTTGAATAGCTAATTTTTATAAAAAAGAGTGTACCAATTAACTGGTACACTCTTTTTTTGTTCTTTCATTTAAGCAAATACGCCTTTTCCTTCAATTCGATCGCTAAAGTGTAAAACTTTATCTAAATTTTTCATAATTGGCATACCAACCAATAAAACTGTCACTTCACCAATTACAACAGATGTATAACCGGCCCAAAATGGAACTTCTAGAGCAAGTAACAATTCCCATGCAATCAGAGTTGAACTTAGAGCAAATAAAACTAAAACTACTGACATTTTTAACCAAGTATTGTTTAAATACTTAATAATCATGACTGCCAACACTAGTGAAATTAGTGATTGACCAACACCAAATATCATATCGTATTGAATGATAGGAGACCCTAAGTTTGAAATTAATACTCCAGCAACAATTCCAGGAATATACTTTTTATTAAAGACAACTAGGTAATTGAGCATTTCCGCTACTCTAAATTGCACTGCCCCATAAGACATAAAAGAAAGTGCTAAGGTTATAACAACATAAATCGTTGCAATCGTCGCATTAATCATTAATGTTTTTGTTTTCATATTTTTCCTCCTAGTTTTTTTTCGTGGGATGGTATGAATGAACCACGTTTGTGTTTTTCTTGAAAATTAAATAGTCTAAAGTTTTAATCATTTAAGAATCACTAGTGGTTATTTTACGCGATTCGTTTCATGAATACAAGTTATTTTCTTAAGCAACTTCTCTCTTTAAATAAAATGCCTAAATAGATGAACTAAAAAAGCTACCTACATTTTAAACTGTAGGTAACTTTTTTAGCTTGGAAACAATAATTTTCCCAGAAAAAATTAAGTACATTTTTAGACGCTACTAGAAAGTCCGACACTCACTTCTAAAGCTTCATCAACTTTTTGCATTAATTGATAGTCTAATTGTGTTACTTTATCTTTTAATCGCTGTTTATCAATCGTTCTAATCTGTTCTAATAAAACAACTGAATCACGTTCTAATCCATGATTTTCAGCTGAAACTTCTACATGAGTTGGCATTTTTGCTTTTTGTATTTTAGCGGTGATTGCCGCTACGATAACGGTGGGACTGTAATGATTCCCCACATTATTTTGAATAATTAAAACCGGACGCATTCCACCTTGCTCAGACCCTACAACTGGAGATAAATCTGCAAAATAAACTTCCCCGCGTTTTACCATAGGTATTCTTCTCCTCCTCACTATATCAAATTAGGAAGTAGAGTAGCTGTCCTTAAATTACATTTGAACCTAATGTGCAGCAACTCGTCTATTCTTCATACATGATATTTTCTATTTTCCGACCGTCTTAAATACTTTCTATAAATCATCTTTATTGATTAACCATCTCTAGTTATTAACTGTGAAACATAATCACTCAGGTTTGTATGTAATGATTTTTCCAAATCACTTACAATTTCATTGATAGACTCTTGGTAAACGAGCAGTTAACCCACAGGTAATTTCATAATGAATAGTATCCAAATGCTCAGCTAACTCTTGCATCGTGACTTCATCCTGCTGACTCTTCCCCACTAGAACGACTTTTGTTCCCAAAGGAAATTCTTTCGGCAAGCGAATCATACACTGATCCATGCAAACTCTACCAACAATTTCACAACGGTAACCCTCTACCAAAACAGTTTGCCCTTGCAAGCTTCTTCGCCAGCCATCTGCATAACCAATTGGCAACGTCCCTATCCATTCGCCTTCTTTACTTTTATACGTGGCACCATAGCTAATCGTATCTCCTTGATGCATTTGCTTGACAGCCACTAGCTTAGTTTCAATGCTCATAGCTGGTTCTAATGCAAAGGGAAGTTCAAGCTCCTGTCCTGATGGATTCAGTCCATACATGGCGATTCCTAATCGAACAATACTTTTTTGATTGCCTAAATGCCATAAGCCAGTCGCACTATTTGCGGAATGAATATAAGGCGGAGCTTTTTTCAAACTCTTCACTAATTTCTCGAATTTATCAGCTTGACTCTCAAACAAATCAGCATTTTCAATATCTGCCGTAGCAAAATGTGTAAAAATGCCCTCAAAATTAAAGGCTTTTACCTTTGATAGATAAACCTCAACTTCTTGCACCTCAGCTATAGTTCGTAAACCAATTCGACCCATTCCCGTATCTATCGCCAAATGAATCGATAACTTTTCAGTACAACGACTACTCACTAATTGACGATTAGCATCTTTCAGCCAGTTCAAGCTACTAACATTCACTCTTATCTGATACTTTGCTAACAAATCAGCGTACTCAGCATCAACAATTCCTAAAATTAAAATAGGTTCCGTAAAGCCTGCATGCCTTAACTCTAGAGCTTCATCAAGAATAGCTACACAAAATCCGTTAACACCTGCCTGGCGAGCAATTTCTGCAACTTCCAATGCTCCATGCCCATAACCATTTGCTTTAACGACTGCATAAACTTCTGTATCTGCTTCTAGGTAGTTCATTTCATTTTTCAAATTATTATAAATAGCATCTTTATGAATAATGGCCACTGTATCTCGATGTTTACCAGATATCAATTAATTTCCTCCTTATTCTATTATTTTTTAATGCAAAATAATGCCTACTTCATTCTTTTTATTATTATGTCTCTAAAACTACTTGAGCAGCAGCAATAGCGGTTGTATGGGTAATCGAAATAAATGCATTTCCTTTAAATGGACTTTTGGTTACTTCAGGTTTTCCGTAATGATTATTTAAAATTTCAATATCTTGAAAACCGACTTTGCCTATACCTGTTCCTAAGGCTTTGGAAAAAGCTTCTTTAGCAGCAAAACGACCTGCTAAAAACTCAATCTGACGGCTTCCTTTAAAATCATTAAAAATGAACCATTCCTTTTCTGTTAGTACTTTTTTTGCAAATTTTTCACTTTTTATATATGCTTGCTTAATCCTAGAAATCTCAGTTAAATCTAAACCGATTCCAACAATCATTTTATCCCTCTTTTATGTATCTTTATTAGTGACTTATTTATCATTACATTATAATGTTTTCATAGTTTTTCACAAAGTTTAGTTAAAAACTAACTAGATGTAATTTTATCAAAAAAAAATTCATTTGTCATCTTTTATACTTCGTTTTTCTCTCTCTTTTTCAATTCTTTTTCTTCGTTATTTATTTTATAAAAAATCGTTTGCATTTTTTCCCTTTTATACACCGATTTTATACAAAGAAAAAGTCAGTTTCCCTTTTAAAAAGGAAACTGACTTTTTTAGTTTTAGTCTTCTTTATTACGGATAGTAAAGTTACGATCTCCGCCACTACGACGATTATCTGAAGATTTACTTCTGTTGTTTTTGCGAGCATCACTGCTTCCAGCTGAAGTTCCGCTACGTTTAGCATCTTTACTCCAGTTTCCACCACCGCCACTACGACGATTGTCTTTGCTTCCACCACTACGGTTTCCGCCACCACGACGATCTCCACCGCCGCTATTGCTTCCACCACGATATCCACCTTTACCACGATTTCCGCCACCACTGCTGCGACCACCGCCGCCGCCACTTCCACCTTTACGGCTTGGTAATGGACGTTCAGGGGTAATTTTAACAGGGATTTCACTAGCATCTTTAGAAATACTCTTCAAGAATGCTGCTGCGATATCTGTAGTATCATAATCTTCAAGTAATTGAGCTGCTGCTTTTTCGTAGCGCTCTAGTTCATTACTCTTGATTAATTCTTCAGCTGTTTCCATAGAAGCTTTTACTTGACCTTCAAAAGCTTCAGCATTTGTTGGTGGACGTAAAGCTGTCATTTTTTTCTTCGTTAAATCTTCAATCACACGTAGGTAGCCCATTTCATTTGGTGTAATGAATGTTACGGACATACCTTCTTTACCAGCACGACCAGTACGACCAATACGGTGAACATAGCTTTCTGGATCTTGTGGAATATCGTAATTGTAAACGTGAGTAACTCCTGATATATCTAATCCACGAGCTGCTACATCGGTTGCAACTAAAATATCTAAATCACCTTTTTTAAATGATTTTAAAACACTCATACGTTTTTGTTGTGATAAATCGCCATGGATTCCTTCAGCACGGTAACCACGCATTTCTAATCCTTTAGCTAATTCATCAACACGACGTTTTGTACGACCAAATACAATTGTTAATTCTGGTGTTTGAACATCTAATAAACGTGTCATAATATCAAATTTCTCGAAATCTTTACAGCGAACATAATATTGATCGATTAAGTTAGCTGTCATTTCTGTAGCTTTAATACGAACATGTTCAGGCTCATTCATGAATTTAACACCGATACGTTTAATTGCATCTGGCATTGTTGCTGAGAATAATAATGTTTGACGAACACTTGGAACTTCTTTGATAATTTTTTCGATATCTTCTAAGAATCCCATGTTTAACATTTCATCAGCTTCATCTAAAACTAAAGTTTCAACATGATCTAATTTTAATGTACGACGGTTAATATGATCAAGTAAACGACCTGGTGTACCAACAACGATATGCGGTTGATCTTTTAAGGCACGGATTTGGCGGCTAATATCTGCTCCACCATAAACTACTTGAACACGAACTTTTTTGTCACGACTTAAGCGGAACAATTCTTCTTGTGTTTGGATAGCTAATTCACGTGTTGGTGCAATAACTAATCCTTGAACGGTACGGTTAGTAAGATCAATTTTTTGTAACATTGGTAAACCAAAAGCAGCTGTTTTACCAGTACCTGTTTGTGCTTGACCAATTACGTCTTTTCCTTCAAGTGCCAACGGAATCGTTTGTCCTTGGATTGGTGTTGCTTCCTCAAAGCCTAGACGTTCAACTGATTGTAATAATTCGGGTGATAACCCTAATTCTGAAAATTTCAATTTTTTTCCTCCCATTTGGAAAACCTTTAAGAGAGATTTTTGCGAAATACAGGCGATGGATTTTTGTTTGAAAAATGCCTGCTGCTGTAACTCCATATAAAAACCTGGTGTCTGATGTACGAAAATTCGTACTACACCAGGCCCCTCATTTCATATCAAAAGCTTGGAGAATCTCCAAGCTTCTTTTCTGCTTATCTATTCACAAAACCCTCAACGGTTTTACTTTTTCTTTTATCTTAGCAATAGTAACATGAATACCTTTAGTTTTCAATCAATTTGAAGTAATGTTTCAATGAACACGTTTTCTACATTAGAAACCGTTTATAAAAACAGCATTATCTCCTTTGTAACAACAAATTTGAATAACCATTCCTATAAAAAAGAACCTAAGACAAAATGTCCTAGGTCCTCACTATTGTTTTTTAGTTGCGTCCGCCGCCGCCAAAAATTCTCAAGACAGCTAAGAAAATATTAACAAAGTCTAAGTATAGACTTAATGCACCACTGATAGCAATTGCGCCTAATGATTGACTATCCGCATAGTGGAAGTAAATTTCTTTTAGTTTTTGAGTATCGTATGCTGTTAAACCAACAAAGATTAAAACAGTAATATAGGATAGAACTAAGCTACCAATACCACTTTTCAAGAAAAAGGCATTTACTAAAGTAGCAATGATTAATCCAATCAATGCACTCCGTAAGTGACCACCTAAACTAGTCATATCTCTTTTTGTAACAAAACCATAGATGCTCATTGCTGCAAAAGTTCCAGCTGTAATCATGAAAGCTGAAGCGATATTGCCTAAAGAATACAGTAAGAAAATAGAGGATAATAAAATCCCATTAACAATTGAGAACGCAATAAACCCGACAACTGAAGAACCTGTTGAACGTAATTTATTCCCATTTGATGCTAATTTCATTACTAAGAAAATTTCTACTAAGAATAGTGCAATGAACCCAATCGGATTTCCTAAAACCAATCCTCTGATTAATGGACTTTGTGCCGCGTAAAATGCTGTAATTCCACTTAACGCTAATGCCAATGTCATATACCCATATACAGTTGCAAAAAAGCGACTTAAGCCTTCTGTAGCGACTTCTTTTCTTTGTGTTTGCATCTTACATCTCTCCTTAATTAATCTAAATTCATACTAGTAGTATACCAAAAAACAGCTGAATTTAACTCCGTCTTTGGACCTAGTCTTCTTATTTTAACATGTTTATTTTTTTAGTTCCATTACGACAGATAGTAAATCTGTTCCTAAACTTGATTTAACTAAAATATAATCTTTTTGATTGATACTGTTCTTTAATTGTTGAATCATAGCTTTCTTATCTTCAACAAAGTGATGAATCTGCTCAACAGGGTAGTTTATACTTAGCTGTTCTTTTAGATGGATCATTTCTGAACCAAATAAAAAGACTTCATCAATTGCATTCTCATGGATATGTGCTGCCACACTCGCATGCAATTCACTAGAAAGCTCTCCTAGTTCCAGCATATCTCCTAAAACAACAATTTTTTTGCCTGCCGTTTCTAACTCACTAAAATTATCTAACACAACTTTCATAGCAGTTGGATTTGCATTGTAGGCATCATTTAAAATCATACTTCCATTTAAGCCATCCAGCCATTCCGTACGATTTTTTGTCAGATTAAATTTTGCTAGTTCTGGAGCAGCTACTTCAACTGATATTCCTAACGTGAACCCTACCATCAAGGCAGCCATTGCATTTGTTACGTTGTAAGTGCCTAAAACTGGGATGCTACATTTGATCTCAGGTGCTACATTCGTAGTAAATTTAGTTTCGTACATTCCCGTTTCGATTTCAACTGGATAAATATTATTACTTTTAGCTGTACCAAAAGTTATTCTCTGTTTAGGTGCTAAGACTTTAACCAACTCAGATAAAAGCAGCTCTTCTCCTGGGTAAATTAATGTCCCGTCCTTTTTTAAACCAGCAATGATTTCCATTTTAGCAGCAGCAATCCCTTGGCGCGAACCTAAATACTCAATATGAGATTCTCCAATCATTGTAATGACGGCAATATCAGGTTGAGCTAATTTAGAAAGCAATTCAATCTCGCCTGCATGGTTCATTCCCATTTCTAAAATGACGACTTCTGTTGTTTCTGGCATTTCTAAGATAGTTAATGGCAAACCAATATGATTATTAAAATTCCCTTTAGTCTTATGAACTTGATATTTACTACGAATAACCGCTTCAGTCATATCTTTTGTTGTAGTTTTCCCATTGCTTCCAGTAATACCAACAACTTTTGGTGCTACTAGTTCTAAGTAGTATTTGGCCAAATCTTGCAAAGCCTGTAAGGTATCTGCTACTTGCAAAACAGGGAAATCAATTGGAGCTGTTTCTAGTGATGCACTCCAAAATGCAGCTACAGCGCCTTTATCGATAGCAGATTGAATAAACTGATGCCCATCATTTTCACCTTGTAAAGGTACAAATAATGCACCATCGGTTAATTTTCGTGAATCAAATTCAACCTTTTCGATTTTAATTGTTTCCCATTTAGTTAAATCATTCGTTGCCCCAACTGCTAAAGCAATTTCTTTTAAACTTAGTGATTTCATGTTCTTCCTCCGATAATTAGTCTTAAGTTTGATTCCACGCTATCAAGACAAAAAGCTGAACACTAAAGGCTCAGCTTTTATTTTTATTCGTCACTCTTCATTTGATAACTTTGACGTTCCTCATAACGATGTAGTGCCAGTTGAATGAGTTCTTCAACTAAATCACCATAACCTAAGCCAGTATTTTCCCACAATAATGGGTACATACTGAATTGAGTAAAGCCAGGCATTGTATTGACTTCATTAATAAAAATCTCATCATTTGCTGTGACAAAGAAATCACAACGACTTAAACCACTTCCATCTAAAACTTCAAAGGCTCCTGCTGCGTATTCTCGCAACTGACTAGATACCTCGTCTGATAACAATGCTGGAATCTGTAGCTTTACATCATTGTTAATATACTTTGAATCATAATCATAAAAATCAACTGATTTTATAAGTTCGCCAGGAACAGATGTATGAATATCTCCATTTCCTAAAACAGCTACTTCAATTTCTCTTGCTTCAATTCCTTGTTCCACCACAATTCGACGATCAAATTTTAAAGCTGTTTCAATCGCTGCAATGAGTTCGTCACGGTTTTCAGCCTTACTGATTCCAACACTTGACCCCATATTAGCAGGCTTAATAAACATTGGATAAAGCAAACTGCCTTCGCAACGCATAAAGACTTGTTCTTCATCTCGTAACCATTCATTTTTTAAAACTGCTACGTAAGGAACTTGTGGAATGCCAACTTGTTGGAATAAATATTTACTAATAATCTTATCCATGCCACAAGCACTTGCTAAAACGCCAGTTCCAACATAAGGCATATTCATAACTTCAAACAAACCTTGAACTGTACCGTCCTCTCCGTTAGGTCCATGAAGAACCGGGAAGATAACAGCGTCTTCTGCTTTAAGCGATGTTGGTTCGATTTCTACACCATAAGATTGTTCATTTAAATCAGCACCAAAAGATGCTTCTGCACTTTGTTTGAATATTAATAATTGATGATCTGAAATTGGCCCAGTAAGAATCGGACCTTTTAACCATTTTCCAGATTTTGTAATGTAAATAGGTTCAACTTCATAATATTTATAATAGACTTCCTTAGTGATTGAGAAAGCCGTTAAAATTGAGATATCATGTTCTGCACTTTTACCACCATAAATTAGAGAGATTTTCATCTAATACGTTCCTCCAAGTTTTACTTAAAGTTATTTTAAGCTTTATCTTTAAGACTTAATTCAAACGTATTGTACCATATTTTCGATGTCCTTGAAATAATAATTTCATTTAACAGATTTGTACTTTTGTTTAACTTTCCAACTTAATGTGAGGTTAGTTTAAGCCCAACTACGCCAATAATTACCATTCCAACAAAAATAAATTTGCGCCAATTACGACTTTCACCAAAGAAAACCATGCCCCACAAGACACTTGTTGAGGTCCCAATTCCAGACCATATTGCGTAAGCTACACCAATAGGGATAGTTTTTGAAGCTACAGAAAGTAGATATAAGCTTAATCCCATAATAAAAATTGAAAGTACACCGTATTTTTTCACTCTAAAACTATCTGATTTTTTTAGAAAGACAACAAAGCCTAGCTCACAAAAACCTGCTAAAATTAAAATTAAAATACTCATGTTTTATCGGTCCCTTCACTTAATTTTAACCCTAAAATTCCTGTTAGTAGAATAATCAATGCAACAATTTTCAAAAAACTAACGGACTCTCCTAAAAATATCATCCCCATAATCGCTGTCCCAGCTGTTCCAAGTCCTGTAAAAGCAGCATAAGCTACTCCGACACCTAATTTTTTCATGGCTTTTTCTAAAATAAAAAAGCTTATTCCAATAAAAATGATTGCCATGATACTAGGAACTAATTTTGAAAAACCATAGGATGCATCTAGATAATATGCCCAAATCACTTCACAAAATCCTGCAATAATTAAATATACCCATTCCATTTCTTATTCCTCATTTCTTATTTATTTTGAGTTTATTTGCCTTCATGTCCATTCCGACTCATCGTAATCACTCTCCTTAATACTTTTGTCATGTTTATTTTATTCCATAGTTCGTCCAAACTTCTTCATACGTCTTTGTATGTTTTGGTAGTAAGACTTCTTTAAGAACATTAGGTATATGATTCTTTAACATTTTTTTAAGACAAAGAACTTTGATCGGATTACAAAGCCTCTGGCGAGTTTTTGCCTATTGGGGTTTCTAAGGATTCCCCCCTAAGAAGCCCAACAACAAAAAAGACCCCAGAATGCATGGCACATTCTAAGGCCGAAATTCTCTAAAAAGTTCTTCAATTAGTTTTATAAAAAGCTTATTTTAAATTCTAGCTAATAGTGTTTCTGTTTCGTGAATGGACCAAACTCCACTTCCTCGATTGTAACAAATTGTAGCCAAACGGTCCTGCTCTGGAAATGGATTTCCAACTTCTCTTAAGCGATCTTCTGCTAAAAAAATTGGAATATCGTAAGAATCACCGTGGACTTCTAATTGTTTTAAAGAAAATAACGCTCCTTCTTTTAGGTAAGGAATAAGCTGTTTTACCATCTCTATTGGGATAGTTTTAATTTCTTGTGGCTTTTGAAAAAAAGAACGTTTTTCATTAATCTTAACAGTTAGAGCATTTGTTAAACTTAAACTCAACAAAGTAAAATATTGATCTAGATAACGATAATATACTTTAGTCATAGCATCAGGTAAAGTTAGGTAAATAAAATTATTTTGTAGTTTATAGTAAAACGGAGAGTGAAGATGAGTGTGCGCATGGGCAATGTATAATAACTCTGAAATTTCTACTGGAGTTAATTGTCGTAGCAATTCTAAACTCTCAAAATCAATCCATTTACTCATTTTTTCTGGGGATTTGCTACATTCATCAAAATGTCGATGAACATTTTCACGGCCTCGAATAATCCGAAATCCAGTATGAGATTCAAATTCTCCAACACCTTTTTTCGCATCCAATAACAGAATATTTTTAGGTGTTTGTTTTAATGAATACTGAAAATTGTCCATATCCATACCTTTACTTAACACATGATTCGTAACACTGTCTAAATACACATAAATATATTCGGTTGCCACTGCGCAAATCCTCCCCTAGTTTTTTTAATACCTTTATTGTACTACGAATTAAAACATTAATCTGTATCAATTGTATGATAAGTCTATTACAATCATTATTTGAAAACGCTCTATTACGTCAAACTGGTAACAATTGTTCTTACATTTTCTCTAAACGCTCGATTCGTTTTTCTGTTGCTGGATGTGTTGCAAACAAAGAATCTTTTGACTCTTTTTTCAATGGATTTTCAATATACAAGGCTGCACTAGTTGGATCAGCTGATTTCATTGGCTCACTTGCAGAAATCTTTCGTAAGGCTGAGATTAACCCTTGAGGATTTCGGGTCAGTTCAACAGCTGAGGCATCGGCTAAATATTCACGATTTCGTGATAGTGCCATTTGAGCCATAGTCGCTGCTAATGGCGCTAGAATCATAAATAGGATTGAAAGGACCATTAAAATAGCACCACCACCGGATTTGTCATTATCATTACTACTACGGCGACTTCCCCCAGTAAACCATAACATTCTTGTTCCAATACTAGCTAAAAGTGCAATAACAGCTGCTAAGGCTAACGCAATTGTTGACAAACGAATGTCATAATTACGGATATGCGAAACTTCATGGGCCATCACACCTTCTAATTCTTCACGATTTAATTTTTCTAAAATCCCTGTAGTACACGCAACTGAAGCATTTTCAGGAGAATTTCCTGCTGCAAAAGCATTTGGACTTGGATCATCAATAATGTATATTTTAGGCATTGGAATACGTGCAACAAGTGACAACTCTTCCACAATATTCCACAGCATTGGATAGTCTTCTTTGCTAGTAATTTCTCGACCTTTATTTAGCCCCATGACAATTTTTGTTGAATTAAAAATCATTAATGCCATATAAATCAAAGCAAAAACAGCTGCCAACACAATTCCCATCACAGCATTATTCCAATTGGCGTAGCCCACGGCTGCACCAATTAAAGCAACTAAGACAAAAAAAGCAAACATAACTAAAATGGTTTTTCGTTTATTTTCTTCAATTTGTTGATGTAACATCTCTTGTCCCTTCTTTCAATCTTAGCATTTTTTCATATGACTAAAAAAGTCCCTTGAAAAAGTCAGAGATTTTTCTCTGGAACCTTTAAGGGACCCACTTACTGAACAAATCATTCTAACTCTAACTATTGTAGTTAATTAATTAAAATGAAACCTTTGGAACTGATTTTTCTTCCACTGGTGTTTCTAGCATTTTTTCTTGTGTAAATTTATGAATTCCAGCTACAATATTACTTGGAAAAGCTTGAATTTTAATGTTATAAGTAGCCACACTTGAATTATATAATTGTCGAGAATAAGCAATTTTATTTTCAGTTGTCGTTAACTCTTCTTGTAATTGTTGAAAACTTTGATTCGCTTTTAAATCTGGATAACTTTCGCTTAAAGCAAAAATAGTTTTTAGAGAATCACTGATTTGATTTGACACTTGCATTGTTTCTTCATGATTTCCTTCTGGAATTTGAGTTAGCTGATTACGCATTTCGACTACTTTAGCTAACGTGTCTTTTTCATGTGCTGCATAACCTTTTACAGTTTCAACTAGATTCGGAATCAAATCATTTCTGCGTTTTAATTGAACATCAATCTGGCTCCACGCTTCTTGAACCCATACCCGAGCTTTAACTAAGTTATTGTAGCTGCTTATATAAAGTACCACTAATAATACTATGACTACTATTCCAATAATCCATCCCATCATATTCCACTCCCTTATTTTACTTCTTATTCTCATCCTACCAAATATACCCTTAAAAATAAAGTAAAGTTTCTTAATCTATTAATTATTTTATTTGTAACAAGACGGAGATGAGACAAAACTACTATTTTGAATCAAGATACGTTAACTAAAAAATAAAGAACTGCAAAAAATCAACATTTGTAAAAATGGATTTTTTGCAGTTTTCTCTATTTTAGAACTTATGTCCTACCTTGTCTTCATTCGTTAATTTATTCGCCTTCTAAAGGAGATTGTCCTAAGAATGCTTGTAACATCCAGATGTTTTTATCCACTTCTGTTTTATAAGCGATTAACATATCTTGCGTACAATCGTCACCAGCTTCGCCAGTTAATTCGATTCCTTCAGCAAGTTCATCACGTAATAAACGGTAATCACTAACAACTGATGCTACCATATCTTCAGCAGAAACTTTTTTAGAATAAGGTTTTTCTTCGATTGAAGCATGCTCTAAATATTCAGATAGGGTTGAATAAGGTTGTCCTCCAATTGCAATTAAACGCTCTGCAATCACATCGTTATTTGAATCAACGCTGCCAAATAATTCTTCAAATTTTTCATGTAATGTATAGAAGCTAGCTCCTTGTACATACCAGTGATGTTGGTGAAGTTTTGTGTAAAGCACCCCATGATTTGCTACTAATTTGTTTAAAATTGCTTTTACATCAATGTTTGTTTTTTGCATTGAACTCATCCTCCTATTTATTAGAAATAATTATTACTTTGTAATCATTATAAACTATCAAACTTATTTTGTCTAATTGTATTTTGTTACATTTTACAATTATTCGCTAAAGCTGATTTGTTACCTTCTTAACAATTATACCTTTTCAACTTTTTTATTTCAATCATTAACCTCTCTTTTTCAATTTGATTTCAATTTCGCTTTAATGCTAGAATAAAGTATAGAACTAATTTATTCATTCTACTGAAATTAACTCACACTAAAAGGAGAATTTTATGTATTTCATTAAAAACAAGCTATTTCCAACTCCTAATCAACTATATTCAGAACTTCCATTTTTTCAAAAAATCAGTATTGCTGATCTGCCTAATAGCTATTTAGCTTTACTTACAGAACAAAACGGAGGCTATCTGCGGTTAAACTCTTTGCCAACTTCAGAACCTACTAGAGATGGATTAGATTCCGTTGAGTTTCACTATTTATTTGGACTGCATTCAGAGTCAGCTACAAGTATTTTATTTCAACAAGACGATCATGACAAATTTTCATTACCTGATTATTTTATTTTTTTTAGTGTCAATGGGGATCAACTTTGGGCTTTTGATTATTCTAATCTAAAAAATAATGAACCTAGCATTCGATATATCGATATGGATACCGATCAGTGGTTACATATTGCTGATTCATTTGAGGAGTTTTTATATCTGCTTCATTCAGCTCCTTTAGATTTAAATGAAGAAAGAACGCTGACTCGACATGAAGCCAATCATAACTTTTTATTAGCTACTTCTGCCGAATTGGAATCTTTGCTGCTTCGCTTTGAAGATGATTTAGACAAGAACTGGTACTTCACTTGGCTACTTCAACTAGCTCAAAGTAACAACCAACAACTTCAGCACTTAGCTTTCTCAGCTTTTGAAACGCAGGTTCTTTATTTCCATCCGGTACTGCCTAAAAATACCCGAGAGCTTGCTC
Organism: Carnobacterium gallinarum DSM 4847; assembly: GCF_000744375.1. Classification (NCBI taxonomy): domain Bacteria; kingdom Bacillati; phylum Bacillota; class Bacilli; order Lactobacillales; family Carnobacteriaceae; genus Carnobacterium; species Carnobacterium gallinarum. The sequence goes on from NZ_JQLU01000005.1 coordinate 498,102, forward strand.
GTGTATTTGAAAGTCTTGCTCCAAGCGTAATTGATACTTCCGAACTTCAACAAGTTTTGAAAGAACTAAGATAAAGGGGTCTTTAAATGGTTAAATTACTATATGTTTGTTTAGGGAATATTTGCCGCTCACCGATGGCCGAAGCTTTTATGCAGCATGCTGTTACAAAAGCTGGACTAAAGGACAAATTCCAGATTGAGTCTGCAGCTACAAGTCGTTGGGAATCCGGAAATCCCCCTCATATCGGTACTAAAAAAATTCTAGCTACACATGGTATTGAAACAGTCAACATGTTCTCACGACAAGTTACAATTGCTGATTTTAATGAATTTGATGCTATTTATGGAATGGATCGACACAATATTGAGGATTTAAATTCCATCTGTCCTACTGAATTTCTTCATAAAATTCATTTATTTATGGATTCTGTCGAGGGAAAACAAGGACTGGATGTGCCAGATCCATGGTATACAGATAATTTTGCTTTAACTTATCAACTGATATCAGAAGGCTGCAGTGCTCAATTAAAACAATTACAAGACACTAAACTTGATTAAAAAAAACGATAAACACTTCCTAAAAAGGAAATGTTTATCGTTTTTTTATTTATTCATTTACGTGTTTTTTTCAAGATCAAAAGCCGCTTTCATTGCTTTTGTTGCTTTTTTCATTGGTACTTTTTTCTCAAATTCTCCCTGAATAACTAAACGTTTTGATCCATCTGGATTACAGGTTACTAACGTTACTAGCTTTTTCCCTTCAACATCGTCAATTAAATCTACTCGATCAGGATTAACAGTTTCTATAAAACTTGTTTTATAAACATAGATGTATTCTAAATCAGTTAGATAGATTTCATCGCCCATATTTAGTTTATCTAATGGACTAAATAACAAGCCTTTGTCAATCATATTGTGACCAGCTAAAGCGTAATTGCCCTCGCCCATCACTTGATCTGGTTTCATAGTTCCTGCTCCGACAGCTAAGTTATAATTAGAAATGCCTCTTGTAATTGGCAAATTAATTTTGACATCTGGAACTGCAATTCCACCAACAACTGCCATATCTGCTTGATATAAACGAGCACGAATAATATTACTAGCATCTAAATCAACAACTTTATCAAAATCAAAATCGCCATCACGTGTATTATTCTTCTTAATCTCAGCAGCCGTTACATTAGATACATTATTACTGGCTGACATTGTTTCTACTAACCAATTCTTAATAGGGTTTAAAAAGATTAGAAATAAACCTATGATTAAAAGCAGTATTGCCACAATGTTAATTATCTTACTTTTTGCATTACTTTTCTTTTTATCTTCTTTTTTATTAGGTCGTTTCATAGTTGTTCCTCATTTCTTAATGTTATCCTTTATTACAATAAGTATAACTTAGGTTTTATTAAAAAAACAGCATTTTGTTTGACTTTTAATTGTTTTTCCATAATTAAATGGAATAACTAATCACTAGTATAGCACAAAGTTTATCTGAGAGTCTTTTATTATTTTCAAATTCTTTTCGATACTTTTCTGACTTAACTTTGTCTTTTTTCCTCTTCTAAATAACCACGATTTACTAAGGGAGCAACTTTTTCATTTAATTTATGAAATTCTTGTAGATAATATTGAATTTCTTCCTCAGAGATAGGCATATTGTCTTGTTTTATTTTCTTTCTCAAAAATTCTTCCATTGCTTGAATCATCAAAAATTGTTTTTCTTCAACTTCTCCATAACTAAGCCCTAAATGAAAGTGGCTGGCACCCATTTTTAAATAAGAGTCTGAATCGATTCGTCTTGTTTCAATTGCTTGAATCCCATTGGTGATAGTCTGAACAATAGGCATACGATAATCTACTATGTACTCTTTTTCATGGGATTCTTGACTTAAATCTTTCACCACATAATTTTGGTACCAATACTCTGAAAATCTAAAAACGTTTTTCGCCATCAACTTAACGATACTATCTGAAATTCGGTCTTCCGTCATACCAGTAATCTCCTTTAAAGAGTCGGATATATTTCAAAGAGATACTCTCTATCCATCATTAACCTCTCAATATCTTCGTTCATTTAAAAACACTTAACTTTGTTAACATTTAATAACAATATGTGCATTCATTATACTTCTATTTTATCTAATAGTATAGTAGTTTTTAGACGAAAAAAATCTGTACATTTCAAAACCTTCTTATTTAAAATAACATTTCTTCAAGACAATTTTAAACATAAAAAAACAAGAATCTCCGATTAACTCCAAAGATTCTTGTTTTTTTGTTACTTGTTTAATTTAATTTTTGAAATGGATTGTAATCGCCAGTTATTGGATCCATCTTAGATAAGCTATTTGTTGATGTTGTATATTCAAACATTCCTACCATATTTGAAATTTCAGTATCTCCAACTGTATGATCGCGACGAATTTCAACTTGATAAACATCCCCGCTGCTTTTTGTTACGTAATATTGATTTTCACTACTGCTAATTCCAGTCATTTTTTCTACAGCTTGGATTACTTTAATAGTCTCTGGATCTGTCAGTACTACAGAATTATCTGAACTTGTTGAACTATCTGTAGAATCGGCAGACGATGCGCTAGAAGACGCATTAGCTGAGCTATCTGTAGCAGAAGAATCTGTAGTAGTAGCAGTGTTAGAAGCTACAACTGTCGATTCCTGTTTAGACAACCATTCTGCAATCTGATCATCAGAAGCTGTTTTAATATCTAATCCTGTTGCTGTTGCAAATTCTTTACCAATTAACTCAGAGTTACGTTCTTTTTTGTATTTAGAATTAGGAACAATTGCTTGTTCTTCTTTCACTTTTTCTGCTTGTGCTTGATTAATCTCTGTTTTTAAATTCGTTGCTTTTGTTTTTAACTCAGTAAATAATTCATTACTTAAATCTTTAGCTAGTAATTCATCAATTGTACCGGCTGCTTCGTTTAATTTTCCAGCATTATATTGTGCTTGGCTATCATCATATAATTTTTGATAATTTGCTTTTTGGGTCGTTAAAGTTTCGATCATTGTCGCTAATTTTTTACCAGCTTTTACTAAATCATTTGATCCTTTAGTTTCAGCTGTAACTTTTTCAACTTGGGTCTTAGCCTCTGCTAGTTCGCCTTTTTTGTAAGCTGCTTCTGCTGCTTGATAGTTTTTAGTTTGCTCTAGATATGTTGTTGCTGTTGCGTCTTTTGATTTAGCATTTAAAGCTTCATTGAAGGCCGTCTCAGCTTCTGAATAATTTTGATTGCCTATGTTTTGTTTACCTTCACGCATTGCTGTTTCATACTCACTATTATTATTAGAGGAATCTTTGCTACCACCACTAGCCCCACAAGCTCCTATAATAAACATACTCATTACTAACATAGAAATGATACTAAATTTACTCTTTTTCATCTTACATTCCCCTTTCAAATTCATAATTTCTTCTCCATCTCTATTATAACTGAATTTTGCTAAAAACAGGTTAATTATGAGAAAAATTAAGAGAAATTTTCTTTTCTTCACGGATACTGTTATTTTATAATTATTTCTCTTTCTAGTTTAGTCAATCATTTTTGTTTTTTTTATGCAACTAATAACTCCTTTACTAGCCGTTTTTTAATAGTATTTTAAGAAAAACAGTTAAAATCCAATCTTATTACTTTTATTTTCATTTGCTTTTCGCTATACTAAAGTAAGGTTCATAATTTATGTATAGGAGGTTATTTTTAATGTTTAAGAATACAATGAAAGAATTCAAGGAATTTGCTTTACGTGGAAATGTAATTGATTTAGCTGTCGGGGTTGTTATTGGAGCTGCTTTTAGCGCAATTGTAACGTCTTTTGTAAAAAATATTATTAGTCCAATGATCGCTGTATTAACCGGTGGCAATAATCTTAATAGCTTATCTGTAAATATTTTGAATGCTAAACTAACGTATGGTGCTTTCTTACAATCAATTATTGACTTCGTTATTATTGCATTTTCTATCTTCATTTTTGTCAAAGCAATCAACACCGCAACATCTAAATTGAAAAAATCAGAAGCGGAAGCTGAGCCAGAAGCAGAAATTAATTTAACAGAAGAATATTTAAAAGAAATTCGCGACTTACTTGCTCAAAATGATAAGACGCTTTAATTTTATTATAATCGAAAAAATGGAATGAATTTCCTCTTTTTTGAAGTAAAATGGCAGGAAACTAGAGATAGCTTCCTGCCATTTTATTTTATACATAGATTGACATAACTCAAGGTAAACCATCGGATTTCTATCTTTTTTTCTTAGGTATAAAAATGCAAAAGATTCTCCGTAATTTTTCATACTTCCTAATGCTCTGAAAATAGTTTTATGTTATGATAGGGCGAGTGAAATAAACGACAGTGAGGAGCTTTTAAACATGCAAGATTTAAATATCTCAAACCGCATTTCACAAAATTATAGCTTGCTTTCAAAAAAAGAAAAGGCCATTGCCGATTTCGTTCTTACAAAACAAGCAAAAATTGATGATATGAGTATCCAAGATTTAGCAGCGGCTGTGCATACTTCAAATGCGACAATTACTAGATTTTGCCATAAACTAAGCTACCGTAGTTTTGCTGAATTTAAAACTAAATTTTTTCAAGAACAACATATTAAACCAACAACTTTACAAATTCCTTCTAAAATTGCAGACTACTATAGTAGGTTGATTAGTTCCTCTGCTGAATTAATCGAACCAGCTGCTTTAAAGGATTTTCTTAAACGAATTCGATCAGCCAAACGGATTATCATTTGTGGCTTAGGTAGTTCGGGTTTAACAGCTACTGAATTTAAATATCAACTGATGCGAATGAACTTTAATGTAGATGCCATTACTGATCCACACATGATGTTAATGAACAGCGCCTTGTTAGATAAAGAAGATTTATTAATCGGTATTTCAAATTCCGGTGAGACAACTGCTGTAATTGATGCCGTTAAAATAGCAAAAAATGAAGCTGCCAGTATTTTTTCTATTACGAATCGAAACCACACAACGTTAACTAACTTATCTGATGGTGTCTTGTTCACATCAGGTATTCACAGTATTCCTGATGAACGCTTTATTAATAGTCAACTGGCGATTCATTTTATTATCGATATTGTTTGTTATACTTTGCTGGAAGAGGATACTTATTTTGCATCAAGAAAAAAAACCTTGGAAACTTTGAAAAAAAATCAGACGACTACTCTCTCTTAAGACTACTTTATAAAAATAGACATCCATTATACAGCAAAAATGCTGTTTAACGGATGTCCATTTTTTTGTATTATTTAATTGCGTCTACAAATATTTTTGTAATCAATTGTGGTCTGGTAATTGCACCACCTACAACGATGCTATGCACACCAAGCTCTTGGCAACGTTTAGCTTTTTCTGGCGTACTGATATTTCCTTCTGCAATCACTGGAATATGCACCTGATTCAATATTTCTTTTAATTTTTCAAAGTCATCGGCAGCCAAATCATCTTGTGCGGATTCTTCTGTATAGCCAACCAATGTTGTTGACACACAATCAAAGCCTAATCGTTCTGCTTCTAGCGCTTCTGATAATGTTGCGGTGTCTGCCATTAATAGTAATTGAGGATATTTTTGACGAATGGCAGCTACAAAATCTTCTAGCAATTCTCCATTTGGTCGTTTGCGACAAGTAGCATCCAAAGCAATCATTTCGCATCCAGTTTCTGCCAACTCATCGATTTCTTTCATGGTTGCAGTAATAAATACTTTTGAATCTGAATAGTCTCTTTTCACAATTCCAATGATTGGTAAATCAACTGTTTTTTTGATTTCAACAATATCTACTGCAGAGTTTGCTCGAATCCCACTGGCGCCACCTTCTTTAGCCGCAACAGCCATCCTTCCCATAATATAAGGACTATGCAATGGTTCTTGTTCCAATGCTTGGCATGATACAATCAATTTTCCTTTTACTTGATCTAGCATATTCATATTTATTCCCCCAGAATTTCTTCAATTTCATTTTTTATAACAGTTACTTGTGGTCCATAAATCACTTGAATACCGTTTCCTTTACGAATTACACCTTTACTACCGGTTGCTTTTAGGGCATCCTCTTCCACCAATGAATCATCTTTGACAGTAACGCGCAATCTTGTCGCACAACAATCCACATTGTCCAGATTAGCTTCACCACCTAAAGCTGCAATTACATCTAGCGCACGCTTGGCTCCATTTCCTGTCGTCTTCACTTCTTTTTCCATTTTATCTTCGCGACCTGGTGTTTTAAAATTAAATTTCTTAATCAATAAACTAAAGGTAAAGTAGTATAGGAAGAACCAGAAAATGCCGATTACAACTACGTACATCCAATGGGTTTTTGCCTCGCCTTGTAGAACTCCAAATAGCATGAAATCAATAAATCCTCCAGAGAACGTTTGACCAATTGTAATTTCAAAAATATGAGCAAGCATAAATGCTAAACCATCAAAGACCGCATGAACTACATACAGCACTGGTGCTACAAATAGAAATGCAAACTCAAGAGGTTCTGTAATTCCTGTTAAAAATGAAGTCAATGCTGCACTTAACATTAACCCACCAACTACTTTTTTATGTTCAGGTTTAGCTGTTCGATAAATTGCAAAAGCAGCCCCAACCAAGCCAAACATCATTGTAATGAAACGACCAGACATAAATCTAGCAGTCCCTTCAAAATATTGAGTGGTGTTTGGATCAGCAAGTTGCGCGAAGAAGATGTTTTGCGTCCCTTGCACTAAGGTCCCATTTACTTCCATTGTTCCACCTAAAGCAGTTTGCCAAAATGGTAAATAGAAAATATGATGCAATCCAAATGGACCAAGTAAGCGCAAGATAAATCCATAGAAGAAAGTACCGATATAGCCTGTTGCATTCACTACTCCACCAATATTAAAGATTACGCTTTGGAATAGTGGCCAAACAAAGTACATCACTACTCCAATAAAAATAGCCGTAAACGATGTAATAATCGGAATAAATCTTGATCCACCAAAAAATCCTAAGAATTGTGGCAACTCGATTTTATTAAATTTATTATGAAGAAATGCGGTAATAATTCCAATTACAAGTCCACCAAAAACACCCGACTCTAACGTTTGAATTCCCAATGTCATTCCCTGACCAACACTAGATAAATTATCAACAACCAATTTGTCGTTTAAACCTAACATCGCGTTAATCGTTGCATTCATCACCAAATAGCCAAGTAAAGACGCAAGTGCTGCTGTTCCTTTATCTGATTTGGCTAAACCAACTGTCACACCTACTGCAAAAATAACCGGTAAATTGGCAAATACAATATTCCCAGCTGAACTCATAATCATGAAAATAGCTTGTAACCACCCAATATTTAACATTGGGTAAGCGCTGACAGTATTAGGGTTAGAAAGAGCTCCTCCAATGCCTAATAGTAAACCTGCTGCTGGTAAAATTGCTATCGGCAACATAAATGACTTCCCAAATTGTTGAGCTTTCTCGAAAAAAGTTTTCATTTATACATCTCCTTTTAAAAATATTTTCATTTTCATATTACAACACGAAAACATTTTCGTCAATAGCAGATACAATGAAACTATTTTATTTTTAAAAGTATCACAAGATTGTCACAATTTTTATGAACTTCTGAATTTGATGCATAACGTCAAAAAAACTTGAGAAAATTCACTATCTGAATTTTCTCAAGTTTTTTTACAAAAGAGTGTGCTACTCATATTGCTTTTTTACTATTTCATTACAACCTAAATCTTATATCTAGAATTCACTTATTTCACTTTGACTAAGTAGTGCTACTTTTTGTAATATTTTTTCATTTTGATACGCATGACCAATTGCTTTAGCCGTTGCTAAGTAGTCACTTGCTTGATCTGGGTTATTTTGTTGATAGTATAGTTCTGCTATATCAAGATTGGCCTGACCTAAAAATAAACTTGAATCATAATTTAAGGACAGCTGAATTACCTTTTCTAAAAGATCAAGTGCAGTAAGATCATTTTTTAATCGCAATTCATTTTGTGCCCAATAATAATTAATTTCAATTATCTTTAATTGATCCCAACGTTCTAATTCTTTTACCTCTCCTACAAGCAAAAGTGCTTCCTCATAAAAGTAGCTGGCTTTATCGAATTTATGCATTTGTTGATAAGCAAATGCCGTTTCATATAACGCTTCTATATCAAACATTTCAATAAACAAACTGCGTTTTTGCATGCAAATGACTTGCATGTAATGAAATAAACCAACGCCATACTCTTGATACCCTCTAACATTAATTAGACCTAAATAATAATAGTAACGTTTCTGAATACTTAGGTTCGTTAATTCTTCAATCAATATATTTTCATTTATTTTTTGATAAGCTAATTGATAATCTTTCTCTTGTAATAATGCTTCTATCTCTTCAAACTGTATCATTAGACGGGCATTATTAGCTGCTACGGACGCTGGTAAAATACCTTCAAAATCAAAATTTAATGCCTTACTTAATTTTTTTATTGTAATACCATAAGGCATCACTTTTTTTGTCTCAATCTGACTAATAGAGGCTTGGGTTATACCAGTTAACTTAACTAGCTCTTTTTGAGATAAGCCTTTTCTGACTCTTAATTCTTTTATTTTATCTCTAAAATCATACATTGTACACTCGCTCCCATTCTCAATAATCTAAATTTACTTCATTAGAATTATTCACGAATGGATACGACCACTGTATCATTAACTTTCCAGTTCATTCCTTTTCCTCCCTGTGCCTATCTCCATTATATCATAAACGTTATGCTAATAAGATGTATATTTTAATTAAAGTAAGCTTGTGGACTATAATTTAAGAGAATATGTCAAAAATTTGTACTAACAGAATAGTTCTTCCTTAATTACTGTGAAGACTTCTCCTCTTCTCTCTAGCTTGCTTTCAATTTCTAAACATATTATACTGAATTATATAGTTATTTAATTAAGCTATTCTTATGTAATTTTCCCTATACATAATTAATTTTTAATTTTATTTTCAAAAAATTATCGTTATATATTAATTATAAAAAAATAGTTTGAAGCAAAATACTTAATAAAAGGAGATTTCCTAACTATGAAGCACTTTAAAAATGTTTTTGAACTTTACACTTTAGATTGGCGACGAATTTTTAAAAATCCATTTGCTACCTTATTAATTCTGGCACTAATTATTATCCCATCTCTTTACGCTTGGTTTAATATTGCCGCATTATGGGATCCTTATAGCAATACTAGTGAGCTACAAATTGCTGTGTACAGTGATGATAAGACAGCAAATTTTGAAGATACTAAGATAAATATTGGAGATAAACTAATCGATTCGTTACATGACAATCATAGTTTAGGGTGGGTTTTTGTTGATTCTAAAAATGACTTAACAAAAGGTGTAAAAAGTGGAAAATATTATGCAGGTGTGTATATTCCAAAAACTTTCTCTAGTGATTTACTTAGTTTTGTCAAAGGTGATTTAAAAAAACCCGCAATCGAATATAGTGTAAATGAAAAAATTAACGCTATTGCACCGAAAATTACGGATAAGGGAGCAACAACTTTACAAGAAACTATTTCTAAGGAATTTGTTGCAACAGTTAGTAAAACTGTAGTAAGCGAGTTTAATACGATTGGAATTGACTTAGAAAGCAATCTCCCTTCTATTAATAAACTTTCTAGTATGATTCTTGAGTTGAATAAAAATTTACCTACGATTGATGGTTATACAAAAGAAGTGCTAGATTTACAAACAAAAATGCCAGATATTAAATCAAAACTAGATAAAGCCAATGAGTTCGTTACTTATTTACCACAAGTTAATCAAATGACGCAAAAAATTGTTGAAGTCAATAATCTAATGCCTCAATTGGATCGAACAGGTGCACTTGTTCTTGATTTACAAGGAAAAATTCCAGAAATTCAAAATGCAGGGAAGCAAGTTGCTGAAATCGATCAAGATTTTGATGGGATTGCTTCAACTTTAGCTAGTGGAATTGACGAAGCAAATGGCGCTTTAACCGTTATTCAAGAAGTTCAAAAAATCATGCCCGATGTCACTAAGCTTGGTGAGCAAGCTAATGCAACTGTTGGAGCATCAAAAGAGGTTATCGAAAAAATCAAAACGGCGTTGGGTCCGATTAAAGATGCCATCGATACTGGTTTATCTATTCTAAAATCCATTGCCTCTTCCATTCAACGTGTAACAGATAGTTTAAGTCAATTTATTAGTAAAAATGAACTGACAGATGAAGATAAAGCTGCCATTACAACTAGCTTGCAAGCCTTAGTCACTCATCTTGAAACAGCTAATTCTATGTTAGATAACTTGATTGATAATTTAACCAAATTACAAGAAGCTGCTGGAAATAATGATTTGGATTCTGTAATCACTAATTTAACTACTATAAAAAATGCAAATAATGTTTTAATTCAAAAAAATCAAACATTAATTTCAGATATCCCTAACTTAACAACTGCCCAAATCCAAGAGCGGCTAAAAGAAATTAATGCTGATTCAACCACGATTTTCAATGATTTAAATCAAATTAATAATGATGAAATTAATGGAAGTATCACAAATCTAATTGATAAAATTAATGCCGGTTTGGATCAAGCTTCTACCGTTTTAAACTCTGCAACAACTGTTGTGCTACCTAATGTTAGCTCTTTATTAGACAGTACATCCTCAACAATTGCAAATGCTGTCGGTTATTTACAAAAATATCAAAAAGAATTGCCCGCTTTAAAACAAGAAATTCATGATGCCAATACTTTATTAAATGGAAATATGGATTTAATTGTTGGTGGCATTAACAAAGCTGCTGATTTTTATCAAAATGATTTTCCAGAATTAAAAGATAAACTTGGTAAGGCTAGTAGCTTTGTTCAAGATGAATTGCCTGGTATTGAAACAGATATCACAAAAACGTTAACTATGGTAAACGAAAAATTACCGGATGTTGAGAAAGCTTTGAATGCAGCAAGTGATATTATAAAAAATGATTGGCCTACTATTCGTTCTGGTGTCGAAAAAGCTGCTAAATTTGTTAAAGAACAGCAAGATAATGTTGATCTTGGCGAAATCATTAAGCTCCTTAAAGCAGATGCCAATTCAGAAAGTGATTTCTTAGCGAATCCAGTTACGATTGAGCAAAAAGCGTGGTACCCAATTCCAAATTACGGATCTGCTAGTGCTCCATTCTATACAGCTCTTTGTTTATGGGTTGGTGGATTGCTCTTCTCAAATATTGCCAGCACTGATTTTACTCTTTCAGAAGAAGATAAAAAACGTTTCTCTAAACGCGAGCAATATTCTGCTAGAATGCTTAGCTTCTTATCTGTAGGTTTCTTCCAAGCTCTGATTGTAGCATTAGGAAATCTCTATTTGCTTCATACCTATACGCTAGAAAAAGCGTGGTTTATCGCTATGACTATTTTTGTTGGGCTGGTCTTTATGTCTATCCTCTACATTCTCGCTGCTGTCTTTGGCAACTTAGGAAAAGGTATCGGAATTATTTTACTGGTACTCTCCATCTCTGGTGGTGGCGGAAACTTCCCGATTCAACTATCCGGTAAGTTTTTCCAATTTATCAATCCCTTACTCCCTTTCACTTATGCAGTGAATTTATTGCGCGAACCTGTTGGAGGAATTTATTGGCCAAATGCGATTAATTATGCGATTGTCTTATTACTATTTGGATTAGTATTTGGAATATTTGGGATTGTTTTCCAACCGTATATTGATGTTTATATTAAAAAACTCCATGCTAAAGTTCAAGAAAGTCACTTTTTCCATTAATAAACAGCCATGAAAATCAATCTTCTGATTTTCATGGCTGTTTTTATTCTATTCTAAAGGAGGTTTTTTAGACTTGTTTGACTCAAACAAACTCTTGCTAGCTACTAGTTTAAGGAGTAACTACCTGAATTGTCTTAATAATCTTATGTCCGGTAAATGGATTAATTACCGTCACTTCAATTGGTGTACCTAGTGAATATGGTTGCGTAAAATTAATCTTAAAGTTGCCAGATGCATCTGATTTCCCTTTATAAACTTTTACTTTTGCAAGTGTCGTAACCCGTACTTCAACAATGGCATTCGGAATAGTCAATCCACTTATTTTGCTATCTGCGGTTGTCACCCGATTGATTGACAACCTATCTGTCGCAATTACTATTCCTTTATAGGTTTTACTGTGTCGACCTTCGCTATCTTTAAGATATCCTTCGATTACGGTTCCAGCCGCATAAGAACTTTCTAATACAACAGTGAACGTTCCGTTGGATTCTACTTTTTCTTCAAAATAGTCATTGCCAATTTTTAAATACAAGGTCGTGTTTTTCTCTCCTGTTCCTTTCACAATTCTGTCGGTATCCAACATTTCAAAAATTACAGGCATCTCCAATTCGCCTTTCACAACAGTGATCTTAGCCGTTGCTGTTCCAATTCCATTGTCACTATCTACAACTTGATAACGCACCTCATACACTCCTGGTACATCTACATTGACATTATCAGAAATTACTTGCGTATTGGTTAATACCCCATCTTCTTTGTCATAGGCAGTGACACCTTCCAAAGGCTTAAACTCACTTCCAACTTCGATCGTTCTATCTGGTGCGGTAATCACAGGGAGTTCATTGGCATAAATGACGGTAATTTTAGCGGTTGCTTTCCCCACTCCACCATCGCTATCCGTTACCTCATACCGTACTATATACTCACCAGGAATAGCTGTATTAACGCCATCGAATTCGACTCGGATATCTCGTAAGAATCCATCTTCTTTATCGTAAGCTGTAACTCCTTCTAAGGGATTGAATTTACTTCCAACACGAATTGTTCTATCGGGTGCAGTAATCACAGGCAATTCATTTCTTTTAATGACGGTAATTTTAGCGGTTGCTTTCCCCACTCCACCATCGCTATCCGTTACCTCATACCGTACTATATACTCACCAGGAGTAGCTGTATCAACATTATCGAATTCGACTCGGATATCTCGTAAGAATCCATCTTCTTTATCGTAAGCGGTAACTCCTTCTAAGGGATTGAATTTACTTCCAACTTGAATTGTTCTATCGGGTGCAGTAATCACAGGCAGTTCATTTCTTTTAATGACGGTAATATTGGCGGTTGCTCGTCCAATAGCACCCTTGCTATCGGTTACTTCGTAACCCACTTGATACTTCCCTGGTTTTTGCATATTAACATTCGTATGTTCCACACGAATATCGGTTAATTTCCCATCTTCTTCATCAAAAGCTGTAACCCCTGCTAAGGCATCAAATTCACTCCCCACTTCGAGGGTTCTATCTGGTGCGGTAATCACAGGTAGGTTATTTTTGGGAATTACTGTAATTTTAGCAGTTGCTTTACCCACACCACCGTCGCTATCGGTTACTTCATAATAAACCTCATAATCTCCAACCTTTGTCGTATCTACATTATTGGACTTCACTTGAATATTTGTTAAAACCCCATCTTCTTTATCCTTGGCAGTAACACCTTTTAAAGCATCAAACACACTGCCTACTTCGATGGTTCTATCGGGTGCGGTAATCACAGGGACTTCATTGCTGGCAAGTTTTACGTCAAATGCTACTAAAAGCCTAAGAGCACCAGGTTTAATTGTTGTTCCTTGAAGTTCATATTTACCCGGCTGAAGAGATCTCACATCAAAATAAATATAACCATTCTCTTCCCTTCCACAGAACACGTCCGGATTCTCCCCCCCATCAATCTTAAATAAAATAAACTCATCATCAATATATCCCATTGGCCTTTTCACACGAATTCTCTTTGTTCGTGTTGTTACATGGTTTGTACTACTCAAATAATTAGCACTAGGTTCTACTACATCAGATATTTCAAAATTAGTGACAAATCTAGATAATTCGGCACCTTGAGGATCTTCCATAAGGGATTGAATTGCACTTTCTTGCATCATTGATTGATTTGGCAGATAAGACTCTAATGTAGTTCCTTGTACAACTGGTCCATCAAGTGTAGCTGCATCTGCATTAAGTTGACCTAACGTAATTCCACAACATAATACCGTTCCTATTCCTAGTAATTTTAAGTTAATCATTTCTCTCTCTCCTTTTCTTTACCATCCTTAAGTTATAAATAATCATCCCCTTCACTAATTAAGCGAATAAAAACTAGTGAAGGGGAAACCTGTTGAATCGCTCCAAATCCTTCAACAGGTTCGATTCTTTCTTGCTTTCGTACCAGTACAGTCATTAATTTTTTTGATAGTTCTCTTAAAGAGAATACATTTTTTAAGGAGCAACTACCTGAATTGTCTTAATAATCTTATGTTCGGTAAATGGATTAATTACCGTCACTTCAATTGGTGTACCTAGTGAATACGGTTGCGTAAAATTAATCTTAAAGTTGCCAGATGCATCTGATTTCCCTTTATAAACTTTTACTTTTGCAAGTGTCGTAACCCGTACTTCAACAATGGCATTCGGAATAGTCAATCCACTTATTTTTCTATCTGCGGTTGTCACCCGATTGATTGACAACATATCTGTCGCAATTACTACCCCCTTATAGGTTTTACTATGTTGACCTTCACTATCTTTAAGATACCCTTCGATTACTGTTCCAGCCGCATATGAATTTTCTAATACAACTGTAAACGTTCCGTTGGATTCTACTTTTTCTTCAAAATAGTCATTGCCAATTTTTAAATACAAGGTCGTGTTTTTCTCTCCGGTTCCTTTCACAATTCTGTCAGTATCCAACATTTCAAAAATTACAGGCATCTCCAATTCGCCTTTCACAACAGTGATCTTAGCCGTTGCTGTTCCAATGCCATTGTCACTATCTACAACTTGATAACGTACTTCATAAACTCCTGGTACATCTGGATTGACATTATCCGAAATTACTTGCGTATTGGTTAATACCCCATCTTCTTTGTCATAGGCAGTGACACCTTCCAAAGGCTTAAACTCACTTCCGACTTCGATGATTCTATCTGGTGCGGTAATCACAGGGAGTTCATTGGCATAAATGACGGTAATTTTAGCGGTTGCTTTCCCCACTCCACCATCGCTATCCGTTACCTCATACCGTACTATATACTCACCAGGAGTAGTTACATCAACATTATCAAATTCAACCCGGATATTTCGTAAGAATCCGTCTTCTTTATCGTAAGCGGTAACTCCTTCTAAAGGTTTAAACTCACTCCCTACTCGAATCGTTCTATCGGGTGCAGTAATCACAGGCAGTTCATTTCTTTTTATGACGGTAATATTGGCGGTTGCTCTTCCGATAGCACCCTTGCTATCTGCTACTTCATAACTTACTTCATACTCTCCAGGTGTATCCGTATCGACATTATAAGACGTCACTTTAATAAACTTTGTTAAATCCCCGTCTTCTTTATCCGTAGCCTTAACACCATCTAAGGGTTTGAAATCACTTCCGACTTCGATGGTTCTATCGGGTGCAGTAATCACAGGCAATTCATTTCTTTTAATGACGGAAATATTGGCGGTTGCTCGTCCAATAGCACCCTTGCTATCTGCTACTTCATAACTTACTTCATACTCTCCAGGTATATCCGTATCGACATTATCAGACGTCACTTTAATAAACTTTGTTAAATCCCCGTCTTCTTTATCCGTAGCCTTAACACCATCTAAGGGTTTAAAATCGCTTCCGACTTCGATGGTTCTATTTTTTGCGGTAATTACAGGCCCTTCATTTGGAGCGTCTTCTACATTAAATGCTGATAAAAGATCTCTTTGTCCACCTTTGTTTCCCTGAATTTGATGCTCCCCTGCATCAAGATCCACATAAAAATAAATATAACCATTCTGTTCCACTCCATCGAAATGCGTATTCTCATACGAATATAAAACAAATTTACTATAACCAGGTATTTTGTTAATACGAACTATAGTAGTATTTGTTGTTATATGGTTTGTATTACTCAAATAATTAGCCACTCCCGTTACCCCACTAATGTCATCTTGGACAAAAGGAAATAATCCTGCATCTCGAGGATCTTTTATAAGGGATTGAATTGGATTTTCTTGCATCATTACTTTATTTGGCAGATATGACTCCAATGTAGTTCCTTGTCCAGCTGTTCCCTCAAGTGTAGCGGCATCTGCACTAAGTTGACCTAACACAATTCCACAACACAACACCATTCCTAAGCCTACTAATTTTAATTTAATCATTTTTTCTCTCTCCTTTTCCTTCTTATTATTGAGTTATAAATAATCATCCCCTTCACTAATTAAGCGAATAAAAACTAGTGAAGGGGAAACCTGTTGAATCGCTCCAAATCCTTCAACGGGTTCGATTCTTTCTTGCAAGTACAACGACTGAGCAGAATAAACTGTACTCCCAGTCATTTTTACTTCTACTGATTAGCGTAATTGATCATTCATTTTCTTGCATAGTTGTCCTAAAAAAATTCTATCTTTATTTATTCTTTCACTTTTTTTATTATGGTCGTGCTGTTGTTTCTGCAACTTCACTTTTAATTCCAGATACTACTTGATAAACTGAAACGACTGCCCCTGACGGTAGAGCCTCAGTAAGATTGATTGAATAATTCCCAGCTTCATCTGCTAGTACAGGAGAATATACTTGATTATTTACTGTTAAAATAATTTGAGCATTTTGATCCCCAGTACCTGTTACTTTTCTATCCCCAGTGATTACTGCTGCAATCGTCGGCTTTCTTGGATAGATTTGAATTGCTTTTTTAAATTTACGTCCTGTAGTAGGATTTGTTACTTCTACTTCAATTTTAGAATCTGCTGGATAAGCTATTGAAAAGGCGATATCAAAATTCCCAGAATCATCTGAGTTTCCATAATAAGTTCTTTTACGTGAGTCCGTTTCCGTTACATCTTCAATGATTTTTGGATAAACTGAGACTTTAATATGCGCATTCGGAATAGTGATTCCAGTTATTTTTTTATCCTCTGACGTCACACGATTTAAAGAAATTACTTCTGCTGGCACAACTGCTGCATAGGTAATGTCACTTTCTTGATTAGTCACTGGATCTAGAATATATGCTTCAATTGGAGTTCCTACTGGATAGGTTTGATCCAATCTTAATTTGAATAAACCAGTCTTAGGAATATCTTCTTCATAGCTATCTTCACCAATCTTCACAAACAACGTAGTATTGGCACGTCCACGTCCAATTAAAATTTTACTTGTATCTGTTAATATTTCTAGATATGGGTTTTTAATTTTTGTTAGCTGAACTGATCCCTTATAGGTTTTACTGGTTCTTCCGTCATTATCTTTCACATAGGCTTCAATTGCTGTTCCTGCTGTATAGGTAGTGTCTAGGTTAGAAGAGAAGGTGCCGTCTTCACCAACTGATTCTTCATAATAATCAAGACCCATTTTTAAATACAGCGTTGTGTTCTTTTCTGCAGTTCCTTTTACAACGTTATCTGTATCTAACACTTCGTTAACTACGGGCATCGCTAACTCGATTTCCACAACCGAGATTTTAGCAGTTGCTGTTCCAACAGCTCCAGCACTATCCACAACCTCATAACGAACTTCATACTCGCCAATCTTGGCCGTATCTACATTATTGGACTTAACTGCAATATTTGTTAAAGCTCCATCTTCTTTATCCTTGGCAGTAACACCTTCTAAAGCATTAAACTTGCTGCCTACTTCAATTGTTCTATCTGGTGCTGTAATGACAGGAATCGTATTTTTTGCAATTACTGTAATTGTAGCAGTTGCTGTTCCAACAGCTCCGGCGCTATCGGTTACTTCATAACGAACTTCATATTCTCCAATTTTTTCCGTATTTACACCATTGGACTTCACTTGAATATTTGTTAAAACCCCATCTTCTTCATCCTTAGCAGTAACACCTTTTAAAGCATCAAACTCACTGCCTACTTCAATCGTTCTATCTGGTGCTGTAATGACAGGAACTGTATTTTTTGCAATTACTGTAATTGTAGCAGTTGCTCTTCCAACAGCTCCGGCACTATCAGTTACTTCATAACGAACTTCATACTTGCCAATCTTTGTCGTATCTACATCCGACTCAACTTTAATATTTGTTAAAGCCCCATCTTCTTCATCCTTAGCAGTAACACCTTCTAAAGCATCAAACTCACTGCCTACTTCAATCGTTCTATCTGGTGCTGTAATGACAGGAACTGTATTTTTTGCAATTACTGTAATTGTAGCAGTTGCTCTTCCAACAGCTCCGGCACTATCAGTTACTTCATAACGAACTTCATACTTGCCAATCTTTGTCGTATCTACATCAGACTCAACTTTAATATTTGTTAAAGCCCCATCTTCTTCATCCTTAGCAGTAACACCTTCTAAAGCATCAAACTCACTGCCTACTTCAATCGTTCTATCTGGTGCTGTAATGACAGGAACTGTATTGATTACTTTTTCAACTACTGTAATTTTAGCGGTTGCTTTTCCAATGGCTCCAGCGCTATCTCTTACTTCATATCGAACTATATACTCACCAGCTTCGTCTGGTTTAACGCTTGTATACACTACTTGAGTATTGGTTAATACTCCATCTTCTTTATCATAGGCCGTAACACCTTCTAAAGCATCAAACTTACTACCTACTTCGATGGTTCTATCTGGTGCGGTAATGACAGGAACTGTATTTCTAGCAACGACTGTAATTTTAGAAGTTGCTGTTCCAACCCCACCTGCACTATCTGTTACTTCAAAATTAATCTCATATTCACCTGGTTTGTATGGATTGACATTATGAGACTTCACTTCAATATTTGTTAAGTCTCCATCTTCTTCATCCTTAGCAGTAACCCCCTCCAAAGCATCAAAAACATCACCTATATAAAACGTTCTATCTGGTGCCGTAATCACAGGAAGTCTATTTGCTCTTTTTACCTCGAAAGCAACGACACGTATAATGGAACCTGGTTCAGATGGAACTCCATAAATCACATATTTTGAGTTAGGATTTAAAGAAACATTTCCAAAATAGACATAGTTACCAACTAGGCTTCCTACCATTTCCGGACCAGAATATCTATCACGATACATTTTATATCCTCTAAAGTTTCCAACTGGTTTATTAATCCGGATTGATGTGGTAAAGTCTGTTGCGTATCCCTCTGAATTGATATTATCAGCCAGTGGGTCAAGCGCCTTCCCCTCCACAGCAACAATAGGCTCCATATTTGAAATGTCACGATTTCCTAAAAGTACTTGAAACGCATCCTCTTGCGTAATTGTTTTTTCTGGCAGATAAGATCCGAGTCTAGCTCCTTGTACAACTGTTCCATCAAGTATAGCAGCATCGGCACTGAGTTGACCTAATGCGACTCCACAGCACAACACCATCCCTATTCCTACTAATTTTAAGTTAATCATTTCTCTCTCCCTCTCCTTAATTTATTATGGTTTTACTATTAGTTCTGCAACTTCACTTTGAACTCCAGCTACTACTTGGTAAACCGTAACAACTGCGCCCGATGGTAAAACTTCGTCAAGTTTTATTACATAATCCCCAGCCGCATCAGCTGTTCCAGCATATTCTTGATCATTTACCATTAGAACAATTTCTCCAAATGGATCCGCTAAACCTGTTACTTTTTTCTCTCCAGTTGTTAGCGTATCAATTGATGGTTTTTTTGGATAAACTTGAATCGTTTTCGTAAACTCTTTTCCTGTAGTAGGATTGGTTACCGTTACCTTAATAGTTGATCCTGCTGGATACGCTATTGAAAAAGCAATATTAAACTTGCCAGAAGCATCTGATTTTCCACGATAAATTCTGTCAGGTGTGGCATTGCTCTCCAAAGGAATTACATTTACTACAACATCGGCATTTGCAATGGTAGTTCCAGTTATTTTTTTATCCTCTGATGTCACGCGGTTTAATGAAATCGATTCATCTGCTACAACTACAGCATGAGTACTTTCACTTTCTTCACCAGTTGCTGGATCGGTAATGTATGCTTCAATCGGTGTCCCCACTGGGTAAGTTTGATCTAAACTCAGTTTAAATAATCCAGTGTCATGAATCTTTTCTTCATACTCATCTTCACCGATTTTCACAGTTAATTTCATATTGGCACGTCCGCTTCCGGTAATAACTTTGCTGGCATTTGTTACTCGTTCTAATAACGGTTTTGCAAGCACTGTTTGTTGAACAGAACTTACATAGCTTTGACTGATTCTCCCTGTACTATCTTCAACATAGGCTTCAATTACTAGTCCGGCTATATAGGTTTTATCTAACTTAATAGAGAAGGTACCAGATTCTCCAACTGACTCTTGGTACGTATCAAGACCTATTTTCAAATAAATAGTTGTATTTTTTTCAGCAGTTCCGGTCACAAACGTATCTGTATCTAATACTTTATTAACCTTAGGCATAGGCAATTCACTTTTGGCAACAACCGCAATCTTGGCAACGGCTGTTCCAATACCACCTGCGCTATCCACAACCTTATAATGTACTTCATAGTTACCAGGGATTCTATTGTTTACACTATTAGATACAACTTGAATTGCTGTTATTACCCCATCCTCTTCATCCACTGCAGTAACTCCTTCTAAGGCATCGAAGGGAGTCCCAACTTCAATCGTTCGATCTGATACTGTAATCACCGGAAGTGTATTTTTAAGCAGATCTACACTTGAAAAAGATTCAACTTTCTGACTATTCTCAATATTCAAAAAATCAAGGACTTCTAAACTTTGAAAACTTTCTACAAGCGGTTCAGATGTATCCGCCTTCACGTCAGATTGACTTAACACAACTCCACAACATAGCACAATACCTAAGCTCACTAATTTTAATTTATTCATTTTTCCTCCACACTCTCCTCATTATACGTATACTGCAATTCTACAACTTCACTTGTCGTTTCTTTTATTATTGAATAGATTTAATCTAAGCTACCTTTGAATAAAATTATTTTATGAATTATTTCTTAATACTCCTATTGAGTGATTTTCACAATCAATAGTATATAGGATACTATTTGTGTTCTACCTTTTTTATTAAGCGCTGCAATTCCATCAAAAGTATAAAAATACTTTCTAAAAAAATCCTGATCTCTAACCTAACACCTTAATCAATTAATTTGTTTGTATATAGAGCTTAAATCTAGCTCCTTATGCTACTATTTGAATCCGTTACCAACTAAAAAATTACTTTTACTATGAAACCATGCCAAATCCAACTAACTTCAATTTAATCATTTTTTACCTCCCTCTTTTTTATTTAACTTAAGAACTGTATCTAGAATTACGTCTTAAATTAAATATATTATACCGTGGAATTATTACTTGATTTGCTCTTTTTTTGTATTGTCCTCTCGCTAAATTCTGAAAATTCTCACAAATATTAATAAAACTCAAGTTTTTTTCATTTTTTCGATAAAAAATTATGTAAATCATAATTTTTTATTCGTTTTTTTTTAGACTATCCTAGATTTATTAGGGTTTCTTATTTATTTTAAGTTACTTACATCTAACTTTTTAAATACACGTAATAAGTTGTGATAAAAAAAACATAGGATTAAATGTCGTTTTTTTGTATAACCACTACACAAAAAATGATCAAATTAATTTTATTTATATATTATAATTAAATTTGTTAAAAATAATTTAAAGATAATATGAAAACAATTTTTTTATTATCTAATTAAGAAGGAGAGAAAAATGATTAAATTAAAATTAGTAGGCTTAGGAATGGTGTTATGTTGTGGAATTGCGTTAGGTCAACTTAATGCAGATGCCGCTACACTTGAGGGAACAGTGGGACAAGAAACTACATTGGAGTCTTATCTGCCAAATCAATCAACGACGCAAAAAAGTCCAATTAAATCCCTTATAAAAGATCCTCAAGGTGAAGAATTATCTAGATTTGTCACTATTTATGAGTTATCTGGGATAGAACCAAGTGCGAATTATTTAAACGGAAAGGGCTATGTAACAACAGAAACAAAGAGAATTCAGGTTAAATTTCCGCCAGATACTGGTGGTTACACGTTTAGTTTAATTGGGGAGCAAGGGGATCAGGTGTACGCAACCTATACTAAGGACTATGCTATTTTTGATGTGACATCTCTTAAGGCCTATCGCTATCAAATTATGGAACACATGAATGTTAGTGCAGGTAAATTACTGGCATCGTTTGACGTAAAAAATGCAAGCAATGAAGTCCCTGTGATTACCGCACCAGATAGAACTCTCGAAGTTGGAACTCCTTTCGATGCTTTAGAAGGTGTTACTGCCTATGATGAAGTAGATGGGAATTTAACAAATATTCAAATTGTGTCCAATAATGTAAACACGAGAGTACCTGGTAACTATGAAGTACATTATCAAGTTGTAGATAGCGATAACAACATTGGAACTGCCGTTGCTCAGATCACAGTTGTTGAGAAAAGTGAACTGGCTATCCCCGTAACCAATAAAGTATTGGATACAGATAAGGTCGTGACTGGAACGGCTGAAAAGAACACTACTCTCTATTTAAAAATGGGACTTGATATGTATAAAGAAACTGTTGGTGCAGATGGGACCTTCTCTCTTAAGTTAGATACTACCTACACAGGAGGAACATTAATTGAAGCCTATGTTGAAGATAGTGAAGGAAGAATCAGTAAAACATATACAGGCTCTGTTCAACAAACAAAAATTGAAAAACCATTATTAGAACAATTAACAAATAAAGATAAAGTTTTAAATGGAAGTGGACGTGCAAATACGACATTGGTTGTGAACATTGGCGAGGATGAGTATGAAGAAACGATTCACGAAAATGGATTATTCAAATCAAACTTAGATCAAACCTATCCAGTTGGGACTCCGATTGAAGCGTATATTTTAGATCCAGTAACCGGTCAAAAAAGTGATAGTACCCATGCAACAGTGATGGCAGCGGAAGTAATTTCTTTAAACCGTGTGACATCTGAAGATAAAAAAATAACCGGAAATACAATCGCAAATGCTGATATTAAAGTAAAGGTTGATTCAGCGATTGTTACACGTTCAAAAATCTATCGTGGGAAATCTGATGCTTCTGGAAACTTTAATTTAGATTTTTCAATAGCGTATTCAGCAGGATCAAGTATTGAGGTAGAGGTAACCAATCCTACTACAGGAAGTACGTTTAAAAAAACCATTCAAGTCTATCCAAAAAAACCATCAATTGATACGCTAACAACTGGAGAGAAAAAAGTAACAGGATTAGCAGATCCATTTGGTGAAATTGTTCTAATGGTGAATAATCAAGAATATGCTGAAACAGCTGATGCGATTGGGAACTATGTCGTAAAACTTGACGAAGTTTTACCATCGGGCGCGGTCGTTACAGTTTATCAAGTAGTAGATGGAATTAAAAGCGAAGTTGCAGAACTTGTAGTACAACCATAATAAAATAAGGAAAGGAAGAGAGAAAAAATGATTAAATTAAAATTAGTAGGCTTAGGAATGGTGTTGTGTTGTGGAATTACGTTAGGTCAACTTAGCGCAGATGCCGCTACACTTGAGGGAACAGCTGGACAAGGAACTACATTGGAGTCTTATCTGCCAAATAAAGTAATGATGCAAGAAAATCCAATTCAATCCCTTATAAAAGATCCTCGAGGTGCAGGGTTATTTCCTTTTGTCCAAGATGACGTTAACGGGGTAACGGGAGTGGCTAATTATTTGAGTAATACAAACCATATAACAACAAATACTACAATAGTTCGTATTAACAAAATACCTGGTTATAGTAAATTTGTTTTATATTCGTATGAGAATACGCATTTCGATGGAGTAGAACAGAATGGTTATATTTATTTTTATGTGAATCTTGATGCAGGGAAGCATCAAATTCAGGGAAACAAAGGTGGACAAAGAGATCTTTTATCAGCATTTAATGTAGAAGACGCTCCAAATGAAGGGCCTGTAATTACCGCAAAAAATAGAACCATCGAAGTCGGAAGCGATTTTAAACCCTTAGATGGTGTTAAGGCTACGGATAAAGAAGACGGGGATTTAACAAAGTTTATTAAAGTGACGTCTTATAATGTCGATACGGATACACCTGGAGAGTATGAAGTAAGTTATGAAGTAACCGATAGCAAGGGTGCTATTGGACGAGCAACCGCCAATATTTCCGTCATTAAAAGAAATGAATTGCCTGTGATTACTGCACCCGATAGAACCATCGAAGTCGGAAGTGATTTCAAACCCTTAGATGGTGTTAAGGCTACGGATAAAGAAGACGGGGATTTAACAAAGTTTATTAAAGTGACGTCTTATAATGTCGATACGGATACACCTGGAGAGTATGAAGTAAGTTATGAAGTAGCAGATAGCAAGGGTGCTATCGGAAGAGCAACTGCTAAAATTACCGTCATTAAAAGAAATGAATTGCCTGTGATTACTGCACCCGATAGAACAATTCGTGTTGGAAGTAAATTCAATCCCTTAGAAGGAGTTACCGCTTACGATAAAGAAAATGGATTCTTAAGAGATATTAAGGTCAAATTTGATAATGTAGATACGACAAAGACTGGCGAGTATAAAGTACAGTATGAGGTAACAGATAGCGATGGTGGTGTTGGAAAAGCAACTGCTAAAATTACCGTCATTAAAAGAAATGAACTCCCTGTGATTACCGCACCAGATAGAACAATCGAAGTCGGAAGTGAATTTAACCCCTTAGAAGGTGTTACTGCCTATGATGAAGAAGATGGCGTATTAACCAATACGCAAGTGATTTCTGATAATGTCAATCTAGATGTACCAGGAATTTATGAAGTGCGTTATCAAGTTGTAGATAGCGATAACGGAATTGGGACAGCCACCGCTAAGATTACAGTTGTAAATACTGAATTAGCGATGCCTGTAGTTAACGAGGTATTAAATACAGATAAAATTATCACTGGAACTGCTGTAAAGAACACGACCTTGTATTTAACTATTGGTCTTCATGAGTACAAAGTACTAGTTGGTACAGATGGTACCTTCTCTACTATCCTAGATAGTACCTATGCTGCTGGGACAGTGATCAAAGCCTATAGTAAAGATAGCGAAGGCAAAACAAGTAAAACGTATACAGGAATCGTTAATGCAAAAGATGTATTGTTACTAAATCAAGTGACAACCGCAGATAAAAAAATTACTGGAACAACGATACCAAATGTTGATGTCACAGTAGCTGTAGATACAGCAGATATTTCACGTTCTAGAATGTATCATGGAACATCAGATGCTGCTGGAAACTTTACTATCACGTTTACAAAAGCATATGTAGTGGATTCTACGATTGAAGTGACAGTAATCAACCCATCAACTGGACATGAACTCATCAAGTCGACTCACGTTGTTACTCCTTAAAAAGAATACAAAGGAAACTATGGTATGTAGTTAGCAAACAATTAAGATTACACTATGACTCCCTTAGACTAATAAAAAGACCTGAAAATCCAGAGAATTCTGATTTTCAGGTCTTTTATTAAGTTAACTTTAATTCGTCTTTCTTCTATATAATATAGAAAACAAAATAGAAGTTTATTTTATTATTCGGTCAATTCAGCCACACGTTGATAAAAAGCGGTCATTTCTTGTTGTAAGTTTATTTTTAGTCCTCGTAAAGAGTGATTCACTAATTGCTTATTGTCTACTAATAAACACCCATCGGAATAAACACTTTGGACATTACTGGCATTCGCTGAATAAACTAAAACAGCATATGGATCAAAAATAGGAAACATATTAACTGATTCTGTTTCAATAATCATAAAATCTGCTTTTTTCCCGACTTCTAATGAACCAATCTCTTTTTCTAATCCCACAACCTCGGCGCCACCCATTGTTGCGAGACGCACAATCTCTTTTGCTGGAAATGCACTGCGATCTTGCAAGTCCGTTTTATGGAAATTAGCGACTAATTTCATTTGTGTAAATAAATCAAGGGTATTGCCGCTACTTGGACCATCCGTCCCTAAACCAACTGAAATTCCTGCATCTAACATCGCTTTAATCGGTGCCACGCCTTTTGCGGACTTTGTGTTTGCTCCAATACAGTGAGCCACCTTGGTCCCTGTTTGTTTTAGCAGTTGAATATCTGCTTCTGTTACATGAATACAATGAGCGGCAATCACATGTTCTCCTAAACAGTCTAGCTTATTTAAAAATCCAACTGGGGTTAAATCATATTCTTTTTCAAAGAAAGCAACTTCATAATCCATCTCAGCTACATGAATCGTAAAAGGAACTTGCTTTTTTAGTGCCAATTGATTGGCTTCAATTAAGATATTCGGATGATTCGTATTTGTTGCATGAGGAGCAATTGCTGGCGTTAATTTTTTATGATTAATCCATCTTGGAATTAAGTCCTTCGCATAACTCAGCCCACCATGAGGCTTAACTGAATCACAAGTTGGAAAATCGATAATAGTTTCACCAAATATTCCTCGTATATCCATCTCATCTGCTGCTTCTAAAATAGCATCTTCAAAATAATACATATCTACAACTGTAGTAATTCCCGCTAACTGCATTTCTGCCAGAGCATATTTGGCACTATGGTAGGCCAATTCTTTTGTCATACAGGAATTCTCTAATGGAAATAAAAGTTGGCGTAAACGGTCTGGAGTATCATCTCCTAATGAACGAAAAGGAATCATTCCTACATGAGTATGGGTATTTACCATTCCTGGTAATAAAATGCCGCCTTTGCCATCTACAACTTGATCCCATTTTATTTCGGCTGTTAATTCAGCTAACTCACCTACTGCGACAATAAGCTCGTCTTCAATTAATAGGTAACCTTCTGGGTATTCTGAAAAATTAGCATTCATTGTTAAAATATAGACATTTTTAATCAGCGTTATCATAGTGACTCCTGTTTAACCAGAGGAATTCGTTCTTGCGTTCTAGTATTCATCATCCCAACATCTGTAATTTTAATTGCAGGTGACACTGGTAGTGATAGCGTTGAAAAGGACATAATCTCATTGGTGTTCACATAACCTAAGCGAACCATCGCTTGGCGAACTTCTTCTAACTGCTTACCTAACTCCTCTAATGGCGCAATGCTTAAAATTCCACCTAATGGCAATGGACATGTAGCCGTTGTTGCTTCATTTTCAACAACAACATAACCTCCTTGCAAATCAATAATGTGATGTTGAGCCACTTGCATATCTGCGGCATCTGTTCCCATCACCATCAAATTATGATGATCATGAGCCCAAGTTGTTGCAATCGCGCCTTTATTCGTAATTGTATTTTCAACAAGTGCGTAGGCAATATTTCCATTGATTCCATAACGCTCCATTACAACTAACAACGCCAAATCCGTACTTTCCCAATCTAAATAACCATCTTTAACAGGAATTGCTCGTTCAACGCACTCTGTAAAGGTTCCAACTTGTTGAATTTGGATGACATTACATAAAACAGCATCTTTTTCTGTTGTAACTGGAATTCTAAATCTTTCTAAATCAGCTTTTTCACATTGAACTGAATGGAAAAATTCTGCTGGAAAAGCTTCTGTTTTTTCAGGCGTTTTAATTGGTTCACCTTTTGTATGAACTAATTTCCCGCTCTTATAAACTTGGTTAATGGAGAATTCTGTTACATCATCTAGTAAAATAAAATCAGCCATATGACCTGGAACAATTGCTCCACGATCTTGGAATCCCATTCTTCTTGCCGGTGTATACGTACTTGTGTAAATCGCTTCTTCAACAGGCATACCACAATCAATCGCTTTTTTCACAATTCCATTTAAGTGACCTGTTAATAAATCATCTGCCATCACATCATCTGTGATTAAGGCAACATATTCATAAAAACTATGTTTCACAATTGTTTCGATATTTTCTTTTGTGATTGACTTCCCTTGCATCTCAATAAACATCCCATTGCAAATCTTAGTATAAATAGATTCTGGACTTTGATGGGTATGATCAGCTGTAATTCCATGATAAATAAAGTTAGCCAAATCTTCTTCCCAAATCTTAGGCACATGTCCTTCAATCGGCATATTTGGACGTAGCTCTTTACATAATGCAATAATTTGATTGATTAACGAATCTGGATCACTGACAATATCTTTAAAGTTCATCACTTCACCTAGACACATAACTTTAGGCGATGCTAACAATTCTCGAACTTCATTTAATCCAATAATCCCACCAGTTGTTTCTAAATCTGGGTTGGTAGACGGTACTGACGAAGGAATAGCATAAAAAATATCAAGCTCCGTTTCTTCCTTTAGAAAAGCCTCGACACCTTCAATTCCAAAAACATTAGCAACCTCATGAGAATCTGCCACAATCGTTGTTACCCCATGATAAAGTGCTGCTTTTGAAAAAATTGAAGGAATCGTCATTGAACTCTCAATGTGCATATGACTATCAATTAATCCAGGAATCATGTAACGACCTTTAGCATCGATTGTCTTCTCAGCAGCTAAATAAGTTAATTCTTCAGGAGTAATATAGTAAAATTTCTCTCCACGAATAGCAACATTTTTTGATTCAAACTTACGAATAAAACTATTAAAAACTTGAGCATTGATAATGACTAAATCTGTCTTCATATTAGTTATTCCTCCATTTCAGATAGAAAAGCTTCTAGTTTCTAACAGCTATTGTTAAAAAATTAGAAGCTTTTCGATTTTATTATTGATTTAACGTTTTATTCCATTTATCAATCCAGTTTTTTAAGTTTGCATTTACAAAATCAAAATCAATAACTTTAGCGCGTTCTGCAACAGCACCATACGTTTTATCTTTAGCTGTTTCATCGTCTAAAGTAACATTTTTATTCGTTGGTGCTTCATTTAATGATTTAGCTGTTTTTTCTTGTAATTCTTGGCTAATTCTCCAATCAATAAACTTTTCTGCTAATTCTTTATTTTTAGAATTTTTCGTTACATTGATTGTATTAAAGTTTGCATATGTTCCAGATTTTGGCACAACATAAGCTACATTGGCATCTGCTTGAGTCACCATTGGAACCGCAAAATCACCAACAACAGCTGCTACAATTTCTCCTGATTTAAACATATTCGCTAAATCTGATGATTTTCCATATGTTTTCACAACGTTCGGTGCTAAGTCTGTTAAACCTTTAAACGCAGCTGTTCCTTTGTCTTTTTCAAGATTGCCTTTTTGTTGATCGTTTGCTAAATACAACATTGCTGGTCCATATGTTGTGGCAATATCAGGAATTGACACTTTGCCTTTTAATGAAGAATCCCATAAATCAGACCACTCTTTAATTTCTTTACCTGCTTTTTCTTTGTTGTACACAATCCCAATACTATTCATTGAGTATGCAGGACCTGCTCCGTCTTTCGATACTTCTTTGGCGGCATCTGTTAATTGATCCATATTTTTAACCTTTGAAGCATCTAACTTTTCAAAAAGTCCAGCTTCAACACCCTTAGCGGCATTCGATTGAGATAATTCAATCACATCTACATTTGAATTAGGGTTATTTTCTAATTTTGTATAACGCTCTGAACTAGTACCTGTTTCCACAACAATCTTCACATTATTTTCTTTTTCAAATGGAGCAAAAACGTCACTTTTAACAACTTCTTCGCTTAAACCAAATGTTGAGATTACTAATTCCTTAGGTGCATCTTCTTTGGCTGCACTGCTACCACATGCTCCTAATACTAATCCACTTGCTAAAATAAGCGTTGATACTATTCCAAATTTTTTCATTTTCACTTCTCCTCTAATTCTATTTATATGATTGATTAAACTAAAACTAATTTAGCTGCTGGAATGTGTAATTTCAGCGAGTCATTCACTTCATAAATCGTCGTTCCATAGCCATTTACTAATAATGTTCCTAGGGTTGTTTCAACTTCGTATTGATAACTTTTGCCTAAGAACGTTCGTACTAAAACTGTACCAGAAATCAAATTCTCTGTTACATGATCAGCAGCTTCAACAATCTCAATATCATCTGGGCGAATCGTACCTGTAGGAGCATCCCCTTCAAATAAACGTGTTGCTGTTAATGTATCGCCAGCCTTTGTTTGATAAGTAGTTTGATCGATTTTTGTTAAGTTAAAAAAATTCTCAAATCCAATAAAACGGGCAACAAATTCAGTCTTAGGGTTGCTATAAATTTCTTCTGGAGAAGCATATTGTTCAATGACACCTTTATTCATAACCGCTACTTTATCTGAAATTGAAAAACATTCTTCTTGATCATGCGTAACAAAAACTGTCGTAATGCCTAATTGTTGCTGAATTCGTTTAATTTCAATCCGCATATTCACACGTAATTTCGCATCTAGGTTGCTTAATGGTTCATCTAATAATAATAATTTTGGTTCAATGACTAACGCTCTAGCCAATGCCACACGCTGTCTTTGTCCACCAGATAATTGTTTTGTATAACGGTCACCAAATTCTTCTAAACCACAGACTTTCAAAATTTCTGCTACTTTTTTAGCAATCTGCTCTTTTGGCTCTTTTCTAAGTTTTAAACCAAACCCAACATTTTCCTTAACTGTTAAATGAGGGAATAACGCATAACTTTGAAAAACCATTCCAAAATTACGCTTATGAACAGGAACTTTTGTTAAATCTGTTTCATCTAAAATAAATTCACCTTCATTAGGCTCAATTAAACCGGCAATCACACGTAACGTCGTCGTTTTTCCACAACCACTTGGTCCTAATAATGAAACTAGTTCACCTTTTTCCATTGAAATATTCAGTTCTTTTAAAATATTTGCTTTTCCATCATAACTGACACGAATATCTTTTAAATCCACAAATGACATCTTGCTGCTTCCTCCTTCTTCCTTAAGCAATTGCTGCTAGTCCTAATGTTTTTTCGATAAGATACATCAAGACAATCGTTCCTAACATCAACAGCACAGAAATAGCTGATACAGTTGGATCGTAATTGTATTCAATATAATTTAATAAAGTTGTGGGTAACGTTGAAACTCCTGGTCCTGATAAAAACATTGACACGGGAATATTATTAAATGAATTGATAAAAGCTAACATAAATGAAGCAAAAATTCCTGATGTAATATTTGGAATAACCACTTTACCAAACGCTTTTAATTTAGTACAACCTAATGTCCACGCGACTTCTTCAATTGAAAAATCTAGTTGCTCCATTGAAGAACCGACAACTCGAATAATGTACGGTAGGCTAATTAAGAAATGACCTAATAACAAACCTTGAAATACTGGTAACCTCAAACCAATGACAACAAATTGGAAAAGTGAATATCCTACTACAATTCCAGGAACAATCGTTGGAGAAAGAAAGAAACTTTTTAACCAAGCACGTCCCTTAATTGAAGACCTTGCTAAGGCATATGCTGCTGGAATCCCAATAATTAAAGCTAAAATAGTTGCTAATAGTCCAATTTTGAAACTCAATAAAAAGCCATTTACAAATGTATCTGATGTAAAAATATTGCTATACCATTTAAAGGTAAATCCTTCGATAGGAAATTGAATCGTTGCATTCTCACCAAAAGAAGTAACCGCAATTAATACTAGTGGTAAAAATAAAAAGGCAAAAACAAAGCCTACAATAATCGTTAATCCTTTTTGCTTACGCATTTACTTCTTCACCTCGTTTGTCTACCATTTTCGCAATCCAATTAAAGACTTTCATCACAATCATTGTCGTAACAATCATTACTAAAGCAATCACACTTGCGCTAGTCCAGTCCCCTAAAGCCATTGCTTTTTGGTATAAGAATGTTGCTAACATCATATTTTTATTCCCACCTAATAATTGAGGTGTTGTATACGCCGTTAAAGTTCCTGTGAAAACTAAGACACTTCCCACAATAATGCCTGGAACACTAAGAGGTAAAATAACTTTGATAAAGGCCGTTAAACGATTGGCACCTAATGTTTCGGCCGCTTCCATAATTTCTAAGTCAATGTTTTCAATAATCCCAACTAAGGTCATCACCATAATTGGTAAGAATAAGTATACCGAACCGACAATAATTGAAAATTCTGTATAAAGCATTACAATTGGTTCTGAAATCACACCAATCTGCATTAAAAAGTTATTAATTACACCATTTTGCCCTAGAATATTAATCCAAGCAAAACTTCTAATCACCGAATTGGTTAATAATGGAAACAAGGTTAAAGCCATTAATAAACTGCGCCATTGCTTGGGACATCGTGCAATGTAATAAGCTGTTGGTACTCCTAAAATGGCTGAAACCAACGTTACAATCAGTGAAACCCGAATAGTCCGAATAAAAATTCCTAAATTATAACTATCACTAAAAAACGAACGATATGCTTCTATTGTAAATCCACCATTAAAAACAGTTGGAACTAATATAGAAATCAAAGGCATTACTAGAAAAAAGATTAAAAGAATTAGACCTGGGGCTAAAATCAGGTAAGGAATCCTTTTATTCATGGTTAACTCCTCCTTATATTAAAAAAACCTAACATTTACCATTGTCATTCATTCTATTATTAATAAATACGTTTTTATTAGAACTTGTTTTTAGTTACAATAAAACGACTTAATAACACTAAAATGAACTCAATGACCTTATTCAGTATAACAAACTCATAAAAAAAAACAAAGATAAATCGAACTCTTTTAATATCGTTCGTATTTAACGTTCGTGTTTTGTTGAAAGAATTCATATTTAAACGGATTTCCATTTTTTTGAAATAGTGCTAAATTTGTCACATTTTTTCTATTGACTAAAAATACACAAAAAAGCTGATACAACTAAATTCAATAGTGAGTGAATTTAATCATATCAGCTTTACGCTATTTTTTATTCGCCAGTAAAGTTGGGATCAAAGTAGTTTTCGCGTTTTAATCCTTTTACACTTAACATGATACAAAAGCTAATTAAGTAAAGTGTCGCTAGAAACAACATGACCGCCATTAAATTGTATTTATCTAATAGAAATCCGATAACGACTGAAGAAAATCCTCCAACCGCTCGCCCAGTATTAATAATTACATTATTAGCCGTTGAACGAATGTGCATTGGATATAACCGGCTTACAATCGCTCCATATCCAGCAAACATTCCATTAGCAAAGAAACCAACAACTGCTCCACCGATTAACATTGTCCATTGATTGGTAGCAAAAACAAAAAGAAAGACCGAAACTGCGGAGACTAATAAGAAGACAGAATATGCCAAACGCGCACCTAAGGTATCAAGAATTCGTCCAAATAGAAGCATTCCCAAGCTCATTCCAATAATAGTTGCAATCATCCATAATGATGATCCTGAAACCGATAGTCCCAACTGCTTTTGAACAATTGAAGGTAGCCAGTTCATTAAACCAAAGTAACCTGCAATTTGGATGATAGCCATAATCATTAAAGAAATCGTTTGACGCGCTAAGTTAGGAGTCTTAAATAGCTCTTTTAGCGATGCTGATGGTTGTGTCTCCTCCAACTGACTTGCCTTCCATTCACTACTTTCATCTAAATGATTGCGAATAAAGAAAGTTAAGACAACTGGCAATAATCCAAATAAAAATAAGGCATTCCAGCCAAAAGTCGGAATAATAATTGCAGCTATAATCGCGGCAAGGATTGAACCTAATTGTCCAGTAATCGCTACAATTGAAGTCATCTTCCCTAATTTTTCTTTAGGAAAAGCTTCTGCTACAATCGCCATTCCAATACCATACTCTCCACCTGCACCAATTCCAGATAAGAACCTAAATAAGTAAACGAGATAAATATTAGACGCAAAATACATTGCTCCAGTTGCTAAAGCAAAAATTAAAATTGTATAAGTAAAAATTTTGATGCGTCCATATCGATCTGCCAAGATACCAAAAGTAACGCCACCTAATAGCATCCCCACATTGGTAATGGAGGAAATCAGACCCGCTGCTGCGCCATTTACGTGTAAATCAGCAATAATTGAGGTTAAGGCAAAAGTTAAAAACATAATGTCCATGCTTTCTAAGCCTAATCCTGCCGCTGATGAAGCTAGCACTCTTTTTTGATAAGGGGTCATTGATTTTGAGCTGTGTGTCGTTTGTTTATTCATTTTCATTTTTCCTCCTAAAACGAATGATCTCTGCCATTCATTATTTTATATTCAAGTTATTATACGGTGTCTAACTACAAATTACAATAGAACTTTTTACGCTGCATTATGTAAAAAAACACGTTAACGTTATTTTATTCCTCTATTTTTTCCATGACGCTCTGTCTCACTCATTATATTAGAAGATTCAAAATGACTACGTAGTTGACTTAAATAAGGATCTTCAATCCCAAATTCTTTTTTTATTGCCTCACTAACCCAGAAGTATTTTAAATAACTGATAATTTCAATTAACGTATAACGGGGCAATACGAACTGCATTTGAATTAGAAATTGATGAATAATATTAAAGGGCTCCTCAATATGAACCGTTACTTCTTTAGCAAAAAATCGATTCATAAAGTGCATAATAGAACGTTGAATGTGATAAATTGAAGCCGCATGCTCGATTCGTTTAGTAAAACGCTTTAAACTAATAGGTAAAATAACACGATAATTATTTCGACAAAATAAGTATGTTTCTTTAGAACCTTTAATTTGCTCACTATCCACTACTTGATGCAAGGCTAGCCAACTTGTTAGTGGGTGACTTTTCCCAAAATCTGGTATAAAGCAACTATCTCCTACTAAATACGGACAAAACTTCGTAATCCCTAACATCTTGCCTAAATGCTGAACCATTTCATATGAAACACCTTGTTGTTTGAAATAACGATTCATAATCTCCAATGTTGTTTCTTTTGTTTTTATAGGGGCCAAACCAATCCGATGAATCATACTTTGGTACACTTCATCAAACTGACTAATATTTTGCACATATAACGTTTCATAGTCAATCTGAACTCTTGAAATTTCTTGCGCCTGCATAAGTAACTCTGTAATATTTTTTTGGCTAATATCAAGCGAAGTCACTGGCTCATGTGAAAATAAATAATCGGCTTTATTTAAGTAGTAAGGTTGATGTTTTTTCTTGTTACGATAATACTCTACTTCTTTTTTCAAAGAACGAAATCCTTTTAAATAATACTTTTTCAATTCCTCCTTTTCTCTTGTATCGTAAGGTTCTTTTTTCATAACCATCTCTCCTTCATTATTTTTCACTATTTTAAAAATAAATTTTTTAATATTACTATTATACCCGTTATCAAACTATTCGTCTTGATTAAATTAAGAAATCCAGACTTATCCACTCTAAATTTTGACCTTAATTTGACAATTAATTTTTTAAAATAACAAAAAAAACTTATGATTAAAAATCATAAGTTTTTTGTTAATAGTTATTTAAAGTGCTTTTCAAATAGTAAGCCTTTTTCTAGTTGTTCCTTCGTTAACTCTATGCCATTCCATTCCCTAGCCGCCGTAAACCGATTCATTCGATCCATCAGCAACATATCTGTCTCACTAATTTCAAAATCAAGCTCAAAATTCTCTCTTACTCGCTTAGGATTAGCTGATTTTGGAATCACATGATAACCATGCTGAATGGCCCACTTATTTAACAATTGAGCAATACTGACAGAATAGTTCTCACATAGTTGATCCAATTGCTCTTTTTCTGCACTAGTTAATGCCGATTCCGGATAAAAAGGATTGGGACTAAAATACGGTTTTATAATCGAATATCCAGTTAGCTTAATACCTTGAGTTTGACAGTATTTTTCAAGATCTAACGAACGCGTTGTTGGTGAGCATACAATTTGGTTGCAATAAGGAACTTTTCCTGTTTCAGCTATTAATGTTTGAATTCCTTTAATTGAAAAATTTGAAACCCCAACATGTTGAATGATTCCTGCCGCTTGCAATTCTAATAACTCTTTGTACGCACTACTATTTAAGCTTTCTTCCGCTGCTTCTGCGTGAAGTAAAACCAAATTAATAGAGTCTACTTGCAAACGTCTTAGTGATTCATACACCGATTCTTTGACATATTTTTGATAATTAACTGGTGTTACCTTCGTTGTTAAAAATAACTTTGATGGATCTATTTCCAACTCTTTTAAAATTATACCAATATCATA
This sequence comes from Carnobacterium gallinarum DSM 4847, assembly GCF_000744375.1. Classification (NCBI taxonomy): domain Bacteria; kingdom Bacillati; phylum Bacillota; class Bacilli; order Lactobacillales; family Carnobacteriaceae; genus Carnobacterium; species Carnobacterium gallinarum. The sequence continues at coordinate 534,172 of NZ_JQLU01000005.1, forward strand.
CTCATTATTATAAACTTGGGCCGTGTCAATATGTTGGTATCCAGTATCTATTGCTGCCTTTATTGATGACTTCAATTCATCAAAGTCTGTTAATAACCATGTACCTAAACCTACTAATGGCAATTCTTTAATTGTCATTGGGATCGCCTCACCTTCTATGATAAGTATATAATTTTTCACTTGCCAACACTATTAATTGCGCTTCTCAAAATAAGTTGAGTGCTATATAGAGACATTCCCTTAGACCGAATTTATTATACTGGGCTATCTGACATTATATTTTTGAAATATAGCTAGATATAATCAGCAACTTAGATGTGAAAAAACTATTTTTAATTTTTCACAGCCTCTTTCTTTATCTATTTTAAGAATAATTAGTAGAAGGAAATTGCTCAATAGAAATCATAAGTAAATTAGTAATATTTGTAGACAAGTCTTCAATCGACTCTTGGCAACCATGTTCTAACCAGTTCATATATATTTGAAATATTCCTTGAGTTATGTAGTAAATTATCGTTGTATTTACATTAACAATGAATATTTGAGGGATTGCGTCTATAAAATGTTGATAATATAGATCATATAGTTGCTCTTTAAATGTACTTTTCTTAATAAGTTGGATTAGATTTTGTTGTTCACTCTTTAAATAGTCCATAATCTCAACCGTATTCTGATAGGATAATTCATAAACTCGTTCTTTTGTAAATGATTCTATTAATAAATAATCATGATTTTTAGTGAATAAAGACTGAATGCTAGTTAGATAATCCTCTACTAAGGATTGCATAACATCATATTTATCTTTGAAATGATTGTAAAAGTAGGTTCGGCTAATAAATGTTACATGGGCAATTTGCTTTACAGTTATTTGCTCAATCGTTTGAGTTGATAGTAACTTTAATAACGCATTTTGGATGTCTTTTTTAGTTTTATTTATAGACATTAGTCTATAATCACTCCTTTATTTTTTACTATATAACTAGTAAAACACAAGATGGGAATTGGTGCAATAACAATTCATATTTATAATACATATTCATTGATTCTTCTATTATCAAACAAAAAAGTAGGTGAGAAATTTTTCTTTCTCCCCTACTTTTTGATTTTTATCATTTAGAATTCAACGTACTCTTTGTTAGTCTGCTTTTTCTAATTTAGCACGAATCTTTTCTTCTTGTCCAGACATTCGAGCATAGTTGTAAAAACGAATTTTTGCATCAGTGACTGTTTTTTCAAATAAACGATCAGCCACATCTGGATTGGCTTTGAATAAGGATGAGAAACGTGTTTGCGTCAGCATAAAGTCTTTCATTTCTGGGAATTGCGGTTTTTTATAATCCAAACTCATTGGATTTTTTCCTTTTTCCGCTAATAATGGATTAAAACGATACAACGCCCAATATCCTGAATCAACCGCTTCTTTCGTTTCTTTCAAAGCATTTCCCATTCCACCAATGAGACCGTGAACGATACAAGGTGTATAGGCAATAATTAATGACGGTCCGGGGAATTTCTCCGCTTCTTCAATCGCTTTAATTGTTTGAGCTTGATTAGCTCCTAAAGCGATTTGAGCTACATAAACATTCCCATAACTCATCGCCATCATACCTAAGTCTTTTTTAGAAACATACTTTCCACTTGCTGCAAACTTCGCAATTGCTGAAGTTGGAGTTGCTTTAGATGTTTGTCCACCTGTATTGGAATACACTTCATTATCCATTACTAGCATATTCACATCTTCGCCACTTGCTAATACGTGATCGATTCCGCCAAATCCGATATCGTAGGCCCAACCATCGCCACCAATCATCCATTGACTAGGTTTTACAAAAAGATCTTGTTCTTGATAGATAGCTTCTAATAATGAATTGCCGTCTTTTTCTTGTAGCAAAGCAAATTTCAAATTATTCGCTCTTTCTTTCGTTTCTTCTCCATCATTGATACCATTTAGCCACTCTTCAAAAGTCTCTTTTAAAGCCTCACTAATTTCACCGGATTCAATGGCTTGAACCATTTTGACAGCAATTCCTTCACGACGACTTTGATGTGCCAGATGCATTCCGAAACCAAATTCAGCGTTATCTTCAAGTAGTGAATTGGACCAAGCAGGACCACAGCCTTCGTGATTGGTTGTGTAAGGAGTAGCTGGACTTGATCCGCCCCAGATTGAAGAACATCCAGTGGCATTAGCAACCATCATGCGATCCCCAAATAACTGCGTTAATAATTTAACATACGGAGTTTCTCCGCAACCAGAGCAGGCACCCGAAAATTCAACTAACGGCTGTTCAAATTGTGAACCACGAACTGTATTTTTCTTAAACGGATTTTTCTTGGCTTTTAAAGTCATTGAAAAAGCCCAATTTACAGCTTGCTCTTTTTGTTCTTCGTATGGACGCATTTTAATGGCTTTTTCTTTGGCTGGACAAGCGGCTACGCATAAACCACAGCCTGTACAATCATCGACAGCAACTTGAATGCGATATTGAACTCCATCTGCACCACGGATATCACGAACAATATACCCAGCCGGCGCTTCTTCCATTTCAGCTTCATCTGCCAAAAACGGGCGAATTGCTGCATGAGGACAGACAAATGCACATTCATTACACATGGTACAATTTTCTGGAATCCATTCTGGAACTTCTAAAGCGACGCCACGTTTTTCATAAGCTGCCATCCCAACTGGAATCTCACCAGTTGTCATTCCATTATCCATTAACGTCCCAACACTTAATGCATCGCCTTCTTGACGGTTCATTGGCTCTAGAATCTTAAAGACAAACTTTGGTAAATGATGAGTATCACGTTCTTCACTAATTTCTGTTTCTTGGCTCCAGCTTTTGGGAACCTCAACTTGATGAACTAAACTAACTGCTTGTTCAATAGCCTCAATGTTTTTCTCAGCAATAGCAATTGATTTTCGTCCGTAAGTTGCCATAGCATCTTCTTTTAGCAATTCAACTACTTCGCCAATCGGCATAATGCTAGTTAGTTTGAAAAAAGCAGTTTGCATAATCGTGTTGATTCTGCGACCTAGTCCAACTTCATTGGCTAATTTAACCGCATTAATTGTATAAAATTTAATCTGATGGTCCGCTAAATATTTTTTTAAATCATGAGGCAACATTTTTTCTAGTTGTTCATCATCCCAAGCAGTATTTAATAGGAAGGTTCCTCCATCTTTTAACCCTTTAACTAAATCATATTTGTTCAAATAAGCAGCTGTGTGGCAAGCAATAAAGTCTGCTTCTTCAATTAAGAACGTCGATTTAATCGGTTCATCTCCAAAGCGCAAGTGAGAAACAGTGAGTCCACCTGACTTTTTAGAGTCATAAGAAAAATACCCTTGAACATATTTGTCTGTATGATCGCCAATTAATTTGATTGCTGATTTATTTGCCCCAACTGTTCCATCGCTACCAAAACCCCAAAACTTCGCTTGGTATGTTCCAGCAGCCGTCATATCAATGTCTTCACCTTTATCTAGTGATAAATAGGTGACATCATCTTCAATTCCAACAGTAAAGCGCGTTTTCAAAGGTGCTTCGCCAGCCAAGTGATCAAAAATTCCTAGAATATGTGCCGGAGTTACGTCTTTTGAACCTAATCCATAACGACCACCAATAATTACTGGGCGTAAATCCGAATCATAGAACGCACTTTGAGTGTCTAATAAAAGTGGTTCTCCACCAGCACCAGGCTCTTTCGTACGATCCAAAACAGCAATTCGTTCTACAGTTTTAGGAACTGCTGCTAAAAAGTTCTCAACCGGAAAAGGACGATACAAACGAATATTTAACAACCCAACTTTTTTGCCTTGACTATTTAAATAATCTACTGCTTGCTCAATTACGGGAGTAACGGAACCCATTGCGACAAGAATATCCGTAGCGTCTGTTGCACCATAGTAATTCACTAAATCATAATCTGTTCCACGCAATTCATTAATCTTCGTCATATATTTTTGAACAATTTCAGGCAAACGAAGATAGTGGATATTGATTGTTTCTCTTTGTTGAAAATGAATATCAGGATTTTGGTTTGTCCCAGAAACCGTTGGATGATTTGGATTCATCCCATTATGACGAAAGACTGTCAGAGCGTCTTTATCAATAAGACCTTCTAATTCATCGTATTCTAACACTTCAATTTTTTGAATCTCATGACTCGTTCTAAAACCATCAAAGAAATTCATAAATGGCAATGAACTTTCAATCGTCGCTAAATGAGCTACAGCTGATAAATCCATCACTTCTTGAACACTGCCTTCTGCTAACATAGCAAAACCCGTTTGACGAGCTGCCATAACATCTCCATGATCGCCAAAAATATTTAAAGCATTCGTTGTAACTGCGCGACTAGCCACATGGAATACAGTTGGCAATAACTCACCCGCAATTTTATACATATTGGGAATCATCAATAATAATCCTTGTGAGGCAGTGTAAGTCGTTGTCATTGTTCCAGTTTTTAATGAACCATGAACTACACCTGCTGCACCAGCCTCTGATTGCATTTCGACAATTTTAACAGGCTGACCAAATAAATTTTTCTTGCCATCTGATGCCCACTGATCCACAAGCTCTGCCATTGTTGAGCTCGGCGTAATGGGGTAAATCGCTGCGACTTCAGTGAAAGCGTAGGAAATATAAGCCGCTGCTGTATTTCCATCCATTGTTTTCTTTCTTCTCACCATGTTCTCCTCTTTTCATTTTTGGAAAAAGCAGGAGTTTCCCACATCTTCCCTCTATTTTAAATGATTTAATTTGTGCAAAAATAACTTTCCATTAACCCTTTCATTTTAATACTTTTAGTTGAATAACGCAACGTTCTGAACATTTTTTCACAAATTTATTTACTTACTCTTCACGTTTTTGTACGATTTTGATAGTGGTTGAATGTTAAACTATATTTTACTGCCTTCAACTCTTTATAAATTCATTATTTTTTCTTAAGAATTAATTAAATAGCATTCGTCATACTAATTAAGTAACGAAAAACCTATGATAGAAATGGATGATTCCAATGAAAATGTTAAAACGAATATTCCTCAGCTTAATTGGTTTAGGGTTAATGGTACTGCTGATTATCGGCAGTTTAATTTATTCTGGAACAAAAAAGACACCTGTGGAAAATGCAGATACGATGATTATTCTAGGAGCACAAGTGCGAGGAAATCCTGCTGTTCCAAGTGCAGTTCTACAAGAACGATTAGATGCCGCTATTCCTTATTTAGAAAGAAATTTCACTACACAAGTAATTGTCACTGGTGGAAAAGGACCTGATGAAACATCAACTGAAGCGAGTGTTATGGCTGACTATTTAGTCAAAAAAGGGATTGCCGCTGAACGAATTAAAGAAGAGTCACAATCAACAAATACTAAGGAAAATCTTAAAAATGCGAAAAAAATGGCTGATTTAGGTAAGACAGTCATTGTAACTAGCGATTTTCATTTATATCGGGGTTTGCTCTTAGCAAAACGTGAGGATATTACAGCATCTGGTCTGCCAGCAGTTTCCCGAAGTTCTGCCACTTTCAAGAGTTATTTACGAGAATTAATCGCTTTACCATATGGAATTCTCTTTGCTTGGTAAACTAACTCTTGTAGTTTTTTGTCACTTTGATTAAAATAAAGTAAGAACAATTCTATACTTACTTCTATAAAAATAATGAAAAGCAGGTGGACTAGATGGGATTATTTAGTGGATTGATTAGTAATGCTAGTGATAGTGATAGTGATGCAACTCGTAAAAAATTAGCGGATGTTTTATTACCTAGTGAAAATATCGAGTTAGCCTATAAACTTGTTCGTGATATGATTGTCTTTACTGACAAACGTTTAATCATCATTGATAAACAAGGAATGACTGGCAAAAAAATCTCGTATAAAACGTATCCTTATCGTAGTATCAGCCGATTTACTGTTGAAACTAGTGGACATTTTGATCTAGATGCAGAATTAAGTATTTTTATCTCTTCTGCAATTGAGCCTGCTGAAACTTTGACCTTCTCAAAAGATCGTCATATTGTTGAAATTCAACAAGCATTAGCCCAGGCAATCTTATAAACAGCTCCAAAGCTTGAATCTTTTTTCAAGCTTTTTTGTATAGTCAAATAAAAAGACTAGCTTTTTTTTGATTTTTGTTTACAATATAATAAGTAATACCATCATGATTTGTAACTTATACTAAAGAGGTGTAAGTAGCCAATCATTATACCAAATATTAATTGCTTAAAATTATTTTGTGAAAAAAAATGCAATATAAAATGGATTGGGGTTAGCAAGATGGATGAACACATTAGAAAAGAAATTCTTGATTTTATCTGGAGTGAACGTTTATTGGATAATGCAGATTTACAAAGTACACCAGATGCCGAGGAACATGCCATTCGGATTGTAAATAAAAAAGGAGAAATTATTGATGTCAGCCTAGATTCATCTGGGGAAATGCATTTAATGCATCCTGAAAAATCAATTTTCGCCTTTGAAAAAGATGAAAATAACAAATGGAAACCAACCTATTTTAAACGATTAGGTGCCCATGGTCAGCCAGAAGAACTCTTTAATTTTTAATTTAGATATCACTAAACTCTGTAAATTTTTGCCCTTAGTTATCAAGGGAAATTTACAGAGTTTTTTTCTTCTTCAAATTTAATCCCCCCATTTTTCCGACCATTTATGCACTTCTGCCAAAATTGCATTTAATGCAATCCCTTTGTCAGTTAATTGATATTCAACTCGAATAGGAGATTCTGGATAGACTTTACGAATAACAATTCCATTTTCAGTTAACTCTTTTAGCCGTTGAACTAAAATACGATCACTAATAGTGGGAATTGTTTGAGCTATATCTTTGTAGCGTTGTGGACCGTCTAATAAAACATCTACAATTAAACCCATCCATTTTTTATCGAAAATCGAGAATACTTCTTCCGCATTTTGGTAACTATTGTTTAGTTCCTTACCCATTGGTTTCACCTCTCTTTGTTAGTATAGCACTAAAACTTACAAATAGTAAGTTAATTGTTTTTTTCACTAACTGATAACCTAATAAAAAATGACTCATATTAAGAGATTCTTCTCCTAACACAAGTCAAATTTTTTCATTTTCATTTTAAAGATAGCACTGTTTCAGCAATCTCAACTCCATTGACAACCAAAACTATCCGATGTTCACCTACATAATGTTTCCGCGTCGTTAAGTTCTTCCAATCATGACTTCGTTGTCCCTTAATCAAAGTATTCCCAGCCACTTTTTGTTCAGATAGGAAAAATAGCTTACGCTTCGCTTGTCCATTCGCCTTCACAAAATAAATACCATACTCCATTCGTAATTTTAATTCCTCGCCAGTATTTACTTGAAAGTGATAACTTAGTTTACCTTTGTCCCCAATGGTTATTTCTTTTGGTGTTACTGTCAATTCGGCCAATTCAATTCGCCCCAGAATTGCTGGATAGCCAAAGAGAAACATAATTTCTGGGACAGCTTGCTTAATCAGCGTTCGGCAGCCTTTACGCAAAATCCAATCTGTTTCCGTAGTCTGTCCTTGCCATTTTTTAACAATCTCAACTATTCTATCAGGATGATCTTTGGCAATATCATTTAGATTGTTCGCCACACTTTTTTGAACATAAAGCTCCGAATCAGATTTTAGCAACTCTACTATCGCCAACACAGGTTCAGGATCTTCTTTAAAAATGCCTAACGCCTGTCCCCAAGGTAATCTTGGTCGGCAACCTTCACTAGCTAAACGACGCAAATCAACATTATCCGATAAAGCCCACTGTTTCATCTGAGTCATTCCTTTAATAGGATTCAATAAAATAAACGGACGAATCGCAAACTCTGATGATGATTTCTGAGTAAAACAAGCTAATGCCTCCATTGACAAATCCCAATCCTTTTCTGCTAAGCCATAAACTTCAACAAAATCTGGAAAGAAAAGATATGGAAAACCATGACATTGATCGGCAATTGCAAATAAAACAGCCAACTTCCTTGAATAATCGCCTTCTAAATTAGCTTCTAACATTGTTGAAATTCGACGCATTCGCTCTTTAAGTTTTAGTTCTTCCCATGAATCATCCATAACGGCTACTACAAATTCGTCTATATTAAAATAGGGCGCTGCTCCTTTAACTTTTCCTGCAAACTCTATTAGAAACTCTTGATGGTACATATCTTTTAACGCTGTTACCATAGTGACTCGCTCCCTTAAAATAACTATCTTCTAAAACTAGTTTAACAGAACAAAGTAGACAACTGGTTGTCAGTGTTATTGCGATCTTAACTCATACGTAGTTTTTTCTAAGCAATAGCGTTCAACTACTGACCAGTTAATAGCTACTCCAATTCCATCAGCTGTTGGAACGGTCATTGTACCTGCTGTTAATTGAAATTCCGGCTGAATAATGTCTTCTTTAAAATAACGATTAGAGGCGGAGATATCTCCTGGAAATTTAAATTCAGCTCGTGAAGCTAATGCGATATTGAATGCTCGTCCAACACCTGCCTCGAGCATGCCACCACACCATACTAACAGATCATTTTGTTGGCAATACTCCGCAATATCAATCGCCTCTTGTATCCCACCAACACGAGAAAGCTTCAGATTAATCCCACGACAACTCCCTAACTCCTTAGCTAATTGAACATCACCTAAACAACGAATATTTTCATCTAGGCAGATTCTTGTCACCATCTGCCGTTGCAGCCAAGCATGATCAACAAAATCCCGCACACCAAAAGGCTGTTCCAACATTTCTAAATTATACAGATCTAATGCTTTTAAAACAGCCAAATCCAACCGTGTATAGGCTGAATTTGCATCGGCCATTAATCGTAAATCAGGAAAATGCTTTCGTACCGCAGCAATGGGTTCCACATCAAATCCCGGTTGGATTTTTAACTTTACTCGTGTATAGCCCTCTGCAACATACGCTGCTACGACTTGAATTAACTGCTCTAAATCCGGTTGAATCCCAATACTAACACCAACAGGAACCTGTTCGCCTACTCCACCAATCAAGTTCTGAATGGACTTTCCTTCCTGTCTACCATATAAATCCCAAATAGCTGTTTCAATAGCAGATTTCGCCATCTCATTGCCACGAATTCCAGCGAATAACGAACGAATCTCACAAGGATGTTGAATCTCTTGCCCTTTTAATAATGGCAACAAATGACGAAGTAAAATAATTCTAGCCGTCTCTTCTGTTTCCTCCGTATAATCCGGCACCGTAAACGCTTCTAGCTCACCGTATCCTTTGTATCCTAAGCTGTCCTCAACTTCAATTAGAGTAAAGTTTTTATTCTCCATTACCCCATAACTAGTTCTAAAAGGAGTTACTAAAGGCATTTCTAATTGATAAAGAGTCACTTTCGTAAGTCTCACATCTCTACCTCCTAACTCTTACTCATCCTCTTGATTGCTAATACTGATTAAAATACTTGCAAACTCTTGTGGTTTCTCAATATGAATGGCATGTCCGGCATTTTGAAACTCAATAAGTTCACTATTTTTAATGAGTTCATTCATTTCTATAGCTATTTTTTTAAATTTATTATCCAAGGAACCTACTAACAAATAAACAGGCATATTTAATCTAGATAATTCTGACCAATAGCTTGGTTGGTTACCAGTCCCCATTTGGCGCAAGCTTTCTGCTAAACCCACAGCTTCCTGACTTAAGCGTTCTTCTTGAATTTGTTTTTGCGTAGCTTGATTCAAATTATTTTGTGTAGCAAATAATGGCAAACTTTCCCATTCAATAACAAATGAGTCCACTCCATTTTGAATTATTTTTTCCGCCAAATTTTCATCAGAAACTCTTCGCTGCTGTCTCTCTGCTTCTGTTTTTAATCCAGGAGAACTACTTTCTAAGACTAATTGCGCCACCATTTCTGGATAAATTTCCGCAAAAGCTAACGCCACTCGCCCTCCCATTGAATAACCAAGCAGATTAACTTTCGGTATTTTTAATTCTTCTAATATTAATTTTAAGTCTAAACATTGTTGTTGTATCTGATAACGTTCCGCTGAGATATCTGACTGAAAGCTACCACCGTGTCCTACTAAATCCACTGTCAAAATCGTATCATGTGGCATATTTTTTCTATTAGTTGAAAAAGTCTGTTGTGTTCCAGTAAATCCATGTAACATCAGCCATGGAACTAAACGAGCATTGGTTCCAGTTGTCAACTGATACTCATAACTTAATCCTCGAATGAGTGCTTTCATTGATTCAAACCTGTCAAACCAGCAGCGACTTTAGCAAATAGTGCTTTATGAGCCTCCAGATTTTCATAACGATTGGTCCTAATTTCAATAATATTCAAGCCTTTATTAAAACTCACATGATCCAATGCATCATAAAGTTGCTCCCATTCCGTTACTTCATGGTAATTGGCACTATATAAATCTGCGACTTTCCCAAAATCTAAATTCAACTCTGTCCCAAATAAGGTTTCAAAATACTTAGGCAAATTAGCTTGTGGCAAGAAAGAAAAAATGCCACCACCATTATTATTCACTAATACAATCGTTAAATTAATCCCATATTTCTGTGCCATCAACAACCCATTCATATCATGGTAGAAAGATAAATCACCAATAACTAAAAACATAGACTGCTGAACGGTTGCTCCCCCTAATGCCGATGAAATCACACCATCAATTCCATTCGCACCTCGATTTGCCATCAATTTCACTTTTTTATCAGTCTTAGCAAAAAAAGTATCCACATCACGAATAGGCATACTATTGCCAATAAATAAACCTGATTGATCCGGCAAATTTTCACGTAATAAGGCAATTAAAGCACCTTCGTTGATGCCATCCGTAGTATCTAGATTCATTAATATAATTTTTTTAGTTACTTGGTTTATATCTTGCCAATTTGTTAACCAAGATGCATCCGTTTTTGTCGTAAAACGTTGACTAAATTCTTCCACTAGAAAATGTTCATCACAATGAATTAAATCTGTCGCGGCCTTCATTGGATCTTTCCACTCTTCACCTGGATCAACTAAATAATAAGGAATTCCTTCAAATGCTTCCAACCATTTCATTAATGATTTTGAAACAGGCATAGCTCCAAATCGAATAATGACTTCTGGAACTAAGTTTTCTACTAAATCAGGTGTTCTTAAAAAGGCATCATATTGATCTATCACAGTATTTTCAGTTTCGCCATAACTGCGTAAACCAGATAACGGGTCTGCAATAATCGGCCAACCAATTTGTTTGGCAAAGGCGGCTAATTTTGCTGGAAAAGCTTTTTTATCTAACGGTCCAGCAACGATTATCCCTTTTTTCCCTGAACAAGCGGCAATAATTTTATCAATTGTTTGAATCGAAATTATTTTATGAGAATAGTAAATATGCACGTGTTCTGCCAAAGTCTGATTAGAAAAAGGAGATGGATCTAACACAGGGACCAATGGCTCACGTAAAGGAAAATTCAAATGAACGGGACCACGAGGAACAGTCATGGCGATATCAACAGACTTGCTGCCGTGCCATTTAGCATAACGTAGCATCTCAACAGAATTCTCTGGCAAGGCCATATCAACAAAGGTCTTCACATGAGTACCATATAAATTAATTTGCTCAATTGCTTGAGGCGCTCCTACATTGCGTAATTCAGGTGGACGGTCTGCGGTTAAAACAATCAAAGGAATCGTTGATAGCTTCGCTTCTGCAATTGCAGGGAAATAATTCGCAGCTGCCGTTCCTGATGTACATAGTAAGACAACGGGTCGCTTAGCTGCTTTAGCAATTCCTAACGCAAAAAAACCAGCGGAACGTTCATCGATATCTACATAAACTTTTAACGTTGGGTGTTCTGCCATTAATAAGGCAAGTGGCGTTGAACGTGATCCCGGACTAATGACAGCTTCCTTCACACCTGCTTGCACTAATTCTTCCACAAATGTCGCTAAATAATCAGTCATTGCTTGATTTACTTTACTCATTTTCCATTCCTCCTAAAGCTCGCAACATTGGTTGAAATTTAATTCCTGTTTCAATTAATTCTTCATTTGGTTGAGAATCTGCTACAATCCCACAACCAGCAAATAATAGACTTTGAGAGCCTGTAATTAGTGCTGAACGAATACCCACAGCAAATTCACCTTGATCGGCTGCATCAATCCAACCAATAGGAGCACCATAAAATCCACGATTATAAGGCTCTTTTTGACGAATAATCGCTAAAGCTAAATCCGTCGGCACACCTCCTAAAGCAGGTGTTGGATGCATCATTTGAACTGCTGATAAAAAAGGGATTCCTAACTTTCTAGTTCCAGTTAAAGTTAAAAATAAGTGCTGAATATCACGATTTTTTAATAAAGTTGGTGCGCCTGACAAACGAATATTCTCAGAGAATTGTTTCATTGTTTGGCTAATCATTTCTACTACTAAGTGATGTTCATGAACATTTTTATGATCGGCTAATAATGCAGAACCAATCTTTTCATCTTCTGATGGGGTAGCGCCTCTTGGGGCCGATCCAGCAACACAAGCGGAATAAAATTGATTGCCTTCTACTGATAATAACCGTTCTGGAGTAGCTCCAATAAAAGTTTTTTCTCCATTTTCAAGCACAAAAAAATAACTGTTTTGCTGCGTAGCTTTTAATTTTTCTAAAACTGTATTCGTATCAACTTTTGTTTGATGCTGCAACAGCATTTGACGCGATAAAACAACTTTTTTTAATTCAGAATCCTGCTTAATTGCTTCAACGGTTTCTTCAACTGCTTGTAACCATTCTTCTGTTGCTAACTCTGTTTTAGACACAATGCTCGATTGATGTTCTAATGGAATTGGTTGGTTTATCAAAATTTGCCAATTAGAAAAAATTCTTTGCGTTTCTTCAATTAAATTACTTTCGGTTACATAAAAATTAAATGTACTAAAAGTTTGTGTTGGCGTTTCTGTTACTAAATAAGTTGGCAAACTAAAATAAGCCTTTTTAAATTCCTGCCATTCGCTAGTTGTTTCTACATGGGAATCAAAAGGAAATCCACCAACAAACAGCGCTCCTGTACCTAAAACTTGGTGGTTGCTAACTGTTTGGATCATTAATTCTCGTTTAAATTGAGTTAATTCTTGATAACTTTGACGGTTATTTTCCGATTGAAAAATCTCAGTTTGACCAATACCAGCCATTGTTAAGGTTTTTTGAGGATTTTGCCAAAAGATACGTGTTCCTTGGTAAAGAGAACTCCCTTTTTTAAATAAAGTCATAGCATCTATCTCTTCTAATTCAATAACATAGCTAATCAATATTTTTGAGTGAACTTTTAATTTCTCTTTAGCCTCTTCTAATAATTCATTTGGCAATTTCAACATGATTCTTTCGCTCCTTCTACTTTTAAAACTCATCTATCCTATTATAACAAAATCAGCATAAAATTACTGCAAACAAGCAAGATATCCAAAAAAAGACTAGGAGCCATTTAATTTAGATACCATTAAATAACTTCTAGCCTAATAATATTTTCTAACTAACTTTCTCTTACTTCTTCAATCGATTGCGTTTTAAGGTCATAATATTGCTTGTTGCAAAAATAAGAATTCCAACCCAAATACTGCTAAATGCTACTAATTGTGGCAATTCAAAAGTTTCTTTGAATAAAAAGACTGCCGATAACAACATTAATGTAGGCGCAATATACTGTAAAAATCCTAATAAAATATAAGAAATATTCTTTGCTGCTTCCGCAAATAAGAAAAGTGGAATTGCAGTAACAATCCCTGCACCCATCACTAATAGATTGATTGGTGCACTAAAGGTCATAAACCCTTCTGGTGAAAAGAAAAGTAAAAAGAGAATAGCAAAAGGCATCATCACTAATGTTTCCAACGTTAATCCTGTAAATGAACTAACTTTTGCGACTTTTTTAATCAGTCCATACAGACTAAATGTTACGGCCATTGCCAACGAAGACCATGGAATAACACCATTTTGTAATGCCAAAGCAAACACACCCAGCGCCGCCAATAAGCAAGCAACAAATTCAGCCCGGCCTAAACGTTCTTTTAAAAATACTGTCGCCAAAACAACATTCACTAAAGGATTAATATAATAACCTAAACTAGCTTCAATAACTTGACCACTTCCTACAGAAAAAATAAAAATAAACCAATTAACACTAATAAGTATAGCCGCTAAAATAATGGCAATTCCTCTTTTTCGATCACGAACCAGTGCTTTTGTTTCTACTAAAAATTGATTAAACTTTCCAGAAATAACCAAGATTGCTATCATAAAAATAAAAGACCAGAAAATTCGATAACATAGAATTGATAATGCAGATACTTCCCCTAGACTTTTCCAATAAAAAGGCAATACACCCCACATGACATATGCTGTCAATCCAGCAATAAAGCCTTTTTTCTGATTCTGTATATGTTCTTCTTTCATTTAGCACATCCTCTCTATAGTTGATTATAGCTTTTTTCTATAAAAAATAACATAAAAAAATAGATGAGGTTAGCCTTAGCTAAATTGTAGTGACTCACAAAAGTTAAGCATTTAAGTCTAACTTTTGTGAGTCATTACAAATCTCATCTTTTTTTACTAGTAGTAGGAATTTCAGACATATCCAACGTATCATAAAAATTTCCATATGAATTCAGTTTATCTTTTTGTTCGTGTTTAATAAAATAGTAATTTCCAATTTTTCGTGGATTTATGACTTCATCAAAAAATTCCTTTGATTCATTCACATATTCTTCGTAATGACGGTAATCTTTTTTGCTTAAATTAAGAGTATCACGACATTTGCTCCATTTAAATGGTAAGTATTTAACTTTTTTTCTTAAATTTAAGAAATCAGCTTTTTTAATCATCGTTGTTCCAGCTTTTGAATTCGGTATATATTGAATCGCTAAGCTCATCATTTCAGAATTATTTTGTGATACTCCGGTTAACTCTGAAGAAACTTCTTTAGATGAATGGGGTGACTTAGTTGAATGCTTTTCCCTGCTATTATTAGCATTAGTACGTTTTTTAGTTGCAACTTGTCCTCGTTCAATCTTATCCGTTAAAGTCAGCAATGCTTCATAATTTTGATTTTCTAAATTCAGTAGCTTTTCAATTGTTGCAGTTAATACATCGATCTTTGTACTTTGCTCTTGTAATCGTTGATCCTGTTTTTCTAACTTTCCTAAAATATCAGATACTTCTTCTTTTTTTACTTCTGAGGAATTAATCATTTTTGTACTTTTGGAAAATTTGTCATAAACTGCAGCTGTATAGGACAATTTTTTATTTTGTTTAATCGCAAGTATCTCTTCAATCTCATTCATATTTCCGACAGTATACAAACGTCTATTACGATTATCTCGGTAAAAATACTTTGGGTTCATGACAGTTTTTTCTATAATGCTTGATAACTTTTTTAATAACGTTAAGTCAACATCTAACTCTCGTGCCACTTGACTAGATGAATAGTATTCCATTTCCTCCAAAATTCATCACTCCTTCGATTTATACTTCTATTAAATTTTACCCATTCAATTTCCTTTACTAAATGCTTATGTTAATTTATGTCATTCATAACAGTTTTTAAAAATTAAGTATTAAATTTATTAAGATAACTACAAGTATCTTATACTAAATCATAGCATTTTGTGATACTTTCATCAAGGGAATTTCGTTTTTAAATTATACATTAGTAACAGAATAAATAAAAAATAGCTAGTTAGTAGAGGTGGCTTTCACTGTAACAGTTTCATATAATAACTTTGAATTCATTTAATGTTCAGTAGGCTTTTATAGAGTTCATTTCCTAACCTCTTTATTTTCCAATTTATTTTTAATGAATTCTTGGTTTAACTTTAAAAAAAGAAATAGCGTTTTTTCAACCTAATTAAAAGAACCTATAAACCTCTATGGTATGAGATAAATAGGTATGTTTTGGATATAATGGGAATGAAGCATATTATCATTACAAAACAGGAAACATTCAATGAAGCATATTATCATTACAAAACAGGAAACATTCATGGTACCTGTTTTATTTATTTTCGTATTTCTCTTTAGAACTAGTTAAATATTCTTGCCAAGATTCTTCCATATTTCTTCCATCTATTGATGGCATATACCCAATAAATCCAGCCATGTCTTCTGGGTAATCAAAATCCGCATAAATTTCTTCAACTTTTTCATTAAAGTTATCATAATCAGATTTTTTATCATGAAGCTCTTTTAAAATTACATATCTCCATTTATCTTCTATAGCTTGATTATCTTCAAAGTTCTCTAACTTACTTAATTCATGGATATACGGTAAGATATCTTCATATTCAGTAGCGATTGCTACTTTTAAAACTAAATCAAAACCTAGAATTCCTTCATCAAGAATATGTGTAGCATAATTTATAACATCATTTCTACCAATTATATTGTTTTCTACTCCAAATAATAATTCTCGCCAATCCCATTTAATTTTAGCTTGAGAAAAATCAAAAAAACCATATTTTCCACTCATATTTAATAGCCTCCTTTAGGTACTTTTTGATTCGGAAAACCTGTAATTTTACCACCGCCAATAAATCTCTGGTGAGTTATTTTTCCAGTTGAATCCAAAACGTATTCATATATACCATCTAATCCATTCAACTTCCCTAGCGATTGAAGTACTGAATAAGACTTACCATCACCACCAGTAAAACTTGTCACTCGTCCTTTAGCAAGCTGTTCTTCTGTTATAAAACTTGCAGACCTGTGGACGGGATCATCTTTCAGCCCACTGCCAATTCTTTCAGCATTAGTTATTTCTTTGGAAGCATAATCTCCCTTCAACTTTTCAAACTGAGATAAATCTTTTGTAGATAATTCAGATCCGCCGACTTTTTCATTCTTTACAGTGGCACTGCCTTTTACTGTGGTTACCTTATACAAGGCATAACTAAACCCTAAAACTTGAATGGCTTGTCCCAATTCAGATTCATTTAACCAATTGACACCATCTTCTACACTCTGTGCACTGGAAACAATTTTTCCCAGTGTTTTATTGTAAACTTCACCAGTTACATAATTGTACCCATTTCTCCAACCATCTTTTACTTTAGCATCCCAAGCACCTTGAGTAATAAATTCAAATGAATCCGCATCTAAATATTTACCTGCCTTGGCTAAATATTGATACAACTCTGGATTCATAACACCTTTTCCATTTTTTTCTAATTGCCAAGATACTTTAGGATTTCCATCTGCATCTATGTAAATCATAGCATAAACTTTATATTCTTTTAACTCTTTTTCTTTTTCTTCATCTATCCCTTTTTTCTTATCATCGTATGCTTTCCAAGAACTATTAATATCTCCAGCCCAATCCAAGTTTAATCCCATCGTTGAAAAGATTCCTGCCGTTTGATTCCAAGCTTTCCCTTCGGCTAGAATACTAACACCAGCTTCTAATGTTGCCAATTTAGATTCTAGTTCATCAAATATTTGAATAGAGAAATAATCATATTCTCTTAAACTATCTAATTTTCGGACTGTTTGTTGACGCATTTCTTGTAATCCATCAATCATTCTTGCATTAAAACCAACCGGATCAACTATAGAATCGAGCATTTCACTCAATCGATTATATTGTCGAATCCGTTCTTCTAAAACAGATTCTTGTAAACTATTTACATCCACTTGATCTAAATACCGATTTAGGAACTGTTGATTCGCTTCTATCATTCGTTCACAGACTAAGATAAACCCTTTTGTAACAGGCATATAAACGGTATTGAAATAATTCTTCATTGAATCGTAGGTTGCCCCTTTTAAGCTAGGTTCAATAATAATGGCACTTAACGCTTGTTGGATTTGTTCCATTGTCGCTACGGTTGACTGACAATTAGAATTAATGGACTGAACTTGTTGACGAACTTCGCCTACATACATATTACTACTCATTTAGTCGTCTCCTTTTTTAGGAGCTCTTTTTTTTCAGCCATTAAATCCGTTTCTTTTTGATAAAGATAACTATTTTCACGTTCTAGTTCATCTAAATCTTCCTCATATTGATTCCAAAATTTACTTTGACAACTAGAAACCTCATCAAAAATAGATTCAGATGTATACCTCATTTCTCCCTCTTTCCAAATCTCTTTGTCCTCGTGAAAAGAATTAGTCACTTCTTGGAAAATAGTGGCAACATCCTCTTTCTTGCGATAATGTTCTGTAAAAGCACGTCTATTATCATCTAATTGCTCCGTAATCTTCCTTAGTTCATACGTTGCTTCTTCAACGGTTTGATTGTTCATTTAGACTTCCCGTCCAATGCTGCAGGAGTCATTAAATTTTCTAATTCTTTATTCATCACCTCAAAATCGCTTGCGACACTGTGAATATTTGCAATATCTCGTATTAATGCTGCCGCAAAAGAACTCTTTAATCCCTGCTGTTTTTCTGTTAAAGAGACGGATTTGCCGTTCCCTTGTAAAGTAGTTAGTGTCGCTGTTTGAATTTTCTTTCCTTGGTTTAATGGTGCTACTGAATTAGATAAACTGGTTGCTAATGCACTTGCTTTGTTTAGATCACTTTGAAACGTAGCCATAAAATTTACCTCGCTTTAATTATGATAAATTTAATTTTAACATAATTAAATTCAGCTTACAAATCGATCGTTATTTATTTTATTTTTTTATCAATCTGCTATTCATATGTATTTTTTTAAGTTTTTTTATTGAATCTATTTAGTAATAATTGTATGCTTCAATATCATACTTTTCTACATCATTTTTAATTGTATTCATAAGGCTATTATTCCCATTTGAATCCGCCATTACCATAGCGTGCAAATAAAATTTTTCATACTCCGACTTGAAAATCCCTATCATTTTTCCGAATTTCAAACGTTGCACGACTAACATATATGTGTATGTTTTGAAAAGCGCTTAACACCGTTTTTCTACGCTGCTTTAATTGACCTTTTGTCTTAGCTGCAATAATCAAATACATTCCATATTCCACATAGGGTTCCTTATTTCCAATTTTTTTAGATAAATTATCAAGAGCAATTTTGCCTCTATAATGCGATCTTGTTATGTGCTTCCTGTATTTGTGAGCTTCTTTAATAATATTCGACGTACGCGCCCTAGAACGCTCCATTTTAGCACGTACACCCATAGAGCCATTCACATCTGTAAATTCTACTTTTATTCTTAAATCCACTTGGAAATTGAAATTTTGTACAATCTCTCCAATGTTAAGTAATTGGCAATCCACTCAAAAACAATAATTATTAAAAAATGGATTCGGCAAAGACGGTAATTCTAAAAATTTAATTTTTACTAACAAAAATAGTAAAAAAACCGACTATATATATTTAACATAGGGGTCAGAAATTATGAAATATTTACAAAAAAAGTCCCAAATTAAGAGACTTAACATTCATGGTTTTCGTATATATAAATGTTTAAACCAAGGTATTCGATTTTTATTTGTCGAAAAATAATAGCCTATAAACCCTAATAATACAAGGTAAATAGGCTATTAATCATTTTTACTTTCGGTACATTTTAAACTCTAAAAATAAATCATTGTAAATCCCTAAATATTTTGAGCCCAAATCTTTATATACTTCTAAACGGGACATGGTTTCATCTGATGGATATAATTGTTCATCTTTGGCAATTTCCTTTGGTAAATACTGCATCGCCGCTTTATTTGGTGTTGAATAGCCAATATATTCAGCATTTTGAGCCGCATTCTTGGGTTCTAGCATAAAATTAATAAACGCGTAGGCAGCTTCTTTATTTTTAGCTGTCTTTGGAATTACAAAGTTATCAAACCAAAGATTTGATCCTTCACTAGGAATCACATAATGAAGATTTTTGTTATTTTGTAACATCTCAGCTGCTTCACCTGAAAAAGTAACAGCTACACTACTCTCCTCTTGTACCATATACATCTTAATTTCATCGGCAACAATGGCCTTAATATTTGGTGTTAAATCACTTAATTTGGCAGAGGCTTCATTTAATTGATTCATATTCTTACTATTTAGTGAATAACCCAAACTATTCAATGAAAGTCCGAGAACCTCTCTAGCACCATCAATCAACATCACATTGTTTTTTAATTCTGGTCGCCACAGATCATCCCAGTGCTGTATATCTTCTTTTTTGACAAATTTATCATTGTAAATGATTCCTAAAGTTCCCCAGAAATATGGGATTGAATACTTATTTTGTTTATCAAAATCTAAATCTAAAAAACGCGGATCAATATTGTTCAAACCTTTGATTTTCGATTTATCTAACGGAATCAACATATTCTCCTTCATCATTTTCTGAATCATATATTCACTGGGAATTGTTAGATCGTAGGCTGTTCCACCTTGTTTAATCTTAGTAAACATGGCTTCATTTGAATCAAAGGTTTCGTAAGAAACTTTATAAGTTGTCTCTTTTTCAAATTTTTTGATTAAATCCGGATCAATATAGTCTCCCCAATTATACAAAGTTAAGACATTGTTTCCAGCAAATCCTTGTGCTTTTTCTAACTGCTTTGTCGTAAAAAATAACACGCCGCACAAAGTTAAAATTGCGATCATAAAGGTTCCAATTCGTTTCATTGCATGTTCACCGCCTCAAGATTGCGTTTATGACGATTCTTTTGTTTTTTACTGATATTCCGTTGTTGAATAACGTAATAGCCTGAAACTAGAACTAATGAGAATAAGAACATCATGGCGCTTAGGGCATTAATTTCAAGACTAACTCCTTGTCTTGCACGAGAATAAATTTCAACGGATAGTGTCGTAAACCCATTTCCCGTTACAAAGAAAGTCACAGCAAAATCATCTAAGGAATAAGTGAAGGCCATAAAAAAGCCAGCTAAAATTCCTGGTGTAATACTAGGTAAAACAATACGACTTAGTACTTGGAGTGTGTTTGCCCCTAAATCACGGGCTGCCATAATCATTGAATCATTCATTTCCTGTAGCTTTGGTAAGACCATTAAGACAACGATTGGAATACTAAAAGCAATATGAGATAACAACACAGAGCCAAAACCTAAGCCTAAACCAAGAAAAGTAAAGAAGATTAAGAAGCTAGCTCCAATAATAACATCTGGCGAAACCATCAAAATATTGTTAAAGCTTAATAAGGTATTGCGGGCTCTGCGACGTTTCGTATAATAAATACCCATTGCTCCAAAAGTTCCAATAACCGTAGCAATTAGTGCTGATAAAAAAGCAACTAATAACGTATTTAAGACAATCGTAATCAGCCGTGTATCGGCAAAAACTTCTCGATAATGATCCCACGTAAAACCTGTAAACTCATTCATATTGCCACCTGAGTTAAAGGAATAAAATATCAAATAAAAGATGGGGGTATACAATAGTAAGAAAACTAGGACTAAATAAATAGTTGACCATTTAAATTTCATTTGTGTTTAGCCCCTTTCTTTTTCTTCTCACCCGTTGCCAACATAATTAGAATCATTGCCACAATTAAAACAACACCAATAGTCGAACCCATTCCCCAGTTTTGTGTCACTAAAAAATGTTCTTCGATAGCTGTTCCAAGGGTAATTACCCGATTCCCACCAATTAAACGCGTTAGCATAAACAATGAAAGCGAAGGAATAAATACTGCCTGAACACCACTTTTCACACCATTCAATGTCAGAGGGAAAATAACACGGCGGAAAGTTTCAACATTATTTGCCCCTAAATCACGACTAGCACTAATATACGAAGGATTTAATTCTTGAATCGCATTAAAGATTGGCAAAATCATAAACGGAAGCTCAATGTACGCTGCAACAAACATAAAACTAAAATCAGTAAATAAAATCTGCTGCTTCGCAATTCCAAAGAACTCTAGAAAATGGTTCACACTACCATTCATGCTAAAAATCCCAATAAATGCATAAGCTTTTAATAACAAATTAATCCAAGTTGGTAAAA
Source organism: Carnobacterium gallinarum DSM 4847 (assembly GCF_000744375.1). NCBI lineage: Bacteria > Bacillati > Bacillota > Bacilli > Lactobacillales > Carnobacteriaceae > Carnobacterium > Carnobacterium gallinarum. The sequence continues at coordinate 556,111 of NZ_JQLU01000005.1, forward strand.
TAATTAACATTAGCCAAAGTTGTTTGTGTTTGGTTTTATTTAAAAAATAAGCCGTTGGATAACTAATGAGTAACGTGAAAAAAGTAATTAAAAAAGCATACCAAACAGAGTTAAAGGTCATCTTTAAATAGGTGCCTGTCGTGAAATAAATTTTATAATTTTCTAAAGTAAATTGACCATTTACATCAAAAAATGACTGATAAATAATCAATAATAAGGGTGCAATAACAAACAGCATCAACCATAAAACATAGGGAATAAAGTAAAATAATTTAGATTGTTTGGTCACAATTTCCCCTCCTTAGTCCTCGTCATAGCTCTCTAAACGAGCATCAAATTCTTCTTCAGTTTCACCAAAACGCATTACATGAATATCTTCTGATTCAAAGAAAATTCCGACTTTAGCGCCAACCGTTGCTTTCTTAGTTGAATGAATAACCCACTCGTTGCCTTCTGTATCTTGACAAACAATTTCATAATGAACTCCTCGAAATAATTGGGTTGCTACAGTAGCACTTAATTTGCCTTGTTCAACAGTTGTAATCGTCAAATCTTCTGGACGCAAAACAATCTCTACAGCTTCATTAGGCTTCATCCCTGCATCGACACATTCAAATGTATGCCCCACAAATTTCACTTCGTAGTCCTGCACCATCTGACCTTTGACAATATTACTTTCACCAATAAAGTTCGCTACAAAACGATCAATTGGCTCATCATAAATATCAACAGGAGTGCCACTTTGAATAATTTCGCCTTTATTCATAACAAAAATCTCATCACTCATAGCCAATGCTTCTTCTTGATCATGGGTAACAAATACAAAGGTAATTCCCAAACGACGCTGCAATTCACGTAATTCATACTGCATTTCTGTTCGTAATTTTAAATCCAATGCCGATAAAGGCTCATCTAACAATAACACCTCTGGTTCATTGACTAATGCTCGAGCAATCGCTACACGTTGACGTTGTCCACCGGACATTTCACTAATTCCACGCTCTTCATAACCAGGCAATTGCACCATTTTCAATACTTCCTTAACCTTTTGTTGAATGACTTTTTTATCCATTTTTTTAATCGTCAAGCCAAAAGCAATATTATCAAAAACATTCATATGAGGAAATAGAGCATAATCTTGAAAAACCGTATTTACCTTACGTTTATTTGCAGGAACATCATTTACACGCTTGCCATCTAAGATAATCGTTCCTTCTGAAGCCTCAGTAAATCCGGCAATTAAACGTAATATCGTTGTCTTCCCACAACCTGAAGGCCCCAATAAAGTATAAAATTTCCCTTGTTCAATCTCAAAATTAATACTTTTCAAAACTGGCTCATCATCATCATAACGCTTCATCACATTTTCAAAAGTAATAATTGTATTTTTTGTCATTATAATCGCACTCCTTATTATTAAAAGTTGAGGGTTCTGTATTAGCTTTGAATGAAAAATAGGAAAATTGAGGGAAAGTGTCCCTTTACTTTCCAGCTATTTTATCTTTTTTCCGAAGAGCTAGAACCCGAAACTAGCCAGATTAAAAGTTGAGGGTTCTGTATTAGCTTTGAATGAAAAATAGGAAAATTGAGGGAAAGTGTCCTTTTACTTTCCAACTATTTTATCTTTTTTCCGAAGAGCTAGAACCCGAAACTAGCCAGATTAAAAGTTGAGGGTTCTGTATTAGCTTTGAATGAAAAATAGGAAAATTGAGGGAAAGTGTCCTTTTACTTTCCAGCTATTTTATCTTTTTTCCGAAGAGCTAGAACCCGAAACTAGCCAGATTAAAAGTTGAGGGTTCTGTATTAGCTTTGAATGAAAAATAGAAAAATTGAGGGAAAGTGTCCCTTTACTTTTCAACTATTTTATCTTTTTTCCGAAAAGCTAGAACCCGAAACTAGCCAGATTAAAAGTTGAGGGTTCTGTATTAGCTTTGAATGAAAAATAGGAAAATTGAGGGAAAGTGTCCTTTTACTTTCCAGCTATTTTATCTTTTTTCCGAAAAGTTAGAACCCGAAACTAGCCAGATTAAAAGTTGAGGGTTCAACACGAATTCTTAAATCAGGTTCTATCTTACAAATAAGATTTCGTCACAACAACGAGTAATTTACTCTCCCCATCAAAATCATTTTTAATTTGATGATTCTCCGTGGCATGATAATAAATCGTTTCACCTTGTTTCGCATAATACCGTTTTAAACCAATTTCCACACAAACAGATCCAGCAGTGACATAAGCAAAAGTTTCTGCTAAAGATGGAGGAAACTCTTTAAATTCTCCTTTTTCTTTAAAAGACAACAATATTGGCTCCATTTCATTTTCATTAGATTCTGGAACTAGCCATTGAATTTCATAGCCCTTTTCTTCATCCTCAAAACTAGTCATTTCATCTTGAGTATAAACTACTCGTTGTTCTTTTTGACCTTCATCAAAAAAGTCTTTTGGACTACATCCCAATACTTCTAAAATATCAAAAAAAGTTTCTAACGAAGGGGAACTTAAATCACGTTCTAACTGAGATATGTAGCCCTTGCTTAAATCCGTTCGTTCACCAAGCTCTTCTTGGGTTAAATTTTTTTGAATCCGTAAGTTCTTAATTCGATTCCCAATCTCCACTGGTTTCACCTCTAATTCAATCTGCTTTATTTATCTATTACAAGTTTACTCACAGTAAACTTCAAACCACTATTGTTTAGTTATAGTAAACTTTTAGTTTACCTAAACCTTTTCTTATTATACAGCCTTTTTTTAGAAAAACAATAGAAAATTCTAAAAATAAATCAATTAATTAAATAACAAAAAAAGCTCGCCGAAGGTTTATAAGTAAACCTTTGGTGAGCTTTTCTTAAAAAGCTTTATTCTTCATCGTTAATATCTATTACAGAACTTTCTGTATAGTTCACAAAACGGCGTAATTGAATTGCTAATTCACGGCTGATATCGCCATGCTCAAACATTTTTTGAATATCTGTTCGCTCTGCATTCAATGCTTTTAAACGTAATTCTTGCAATTGTTGATCGTATTCTTCTGCATAATCTTCACCATATCGTTTAATTCGTTCAATCTTATTACGATATTCCACAATTAAATGATAGGCAATTGTTTTGTTAACTTTATCTGCTTTCTTACGTTCTTTTTTCATAAAACGAGATAAAACTTGAATCGCACTCTTAGCAGCTTCTTTTTCTAATTCCAAGCGTTTATGATACTCTTTTTGATACGCTTCCTTCTTACCTAAGCTCATTAACATCTTAAAGTTTTTACGGTAAAAACGACGAGCAAATATCCACAAACGATTAAATCTAGAAGACCAATCACTATTTAAAGCATTTCGACGACGAGCTAAAACAGTTAAATATTGATCCGCGACAGCTTTTTCAACTTCGCCTGATTCTTTTAATTCTTTAACCTTTTCAACTTCTGCATTAAATGCCATCAAACGAATATCTACTTCTTCTTTTAAAAATTTCATGATACTTTCTTTACTGTTATATTCCATTTGTAAACGTCGAATCATGTGATTATATTCATGAATTAAATCATACGAAGCCATTCGATTTTCTGGTCGACTTTCTTGCTCAATTGTCCGAATCGCAATTTGCATAATCCGAATTCTCGCTTGTGCTTCTTTTAATTCATCCTCTTTAGGATCATCTAAAACGGATGTTTCTGGGAAATCAATTAATTCATCTCCTGATGTTTCAAAACGTCTTTTAGAATTCGTTAACAGAGGCAAGGCAATTGTCGCCGCGATTAAAGTAGCAACAATAACACCTGAGGCCACAAAAAGCATTACCGAACGTTGTGGAAAAGCAACTCCTGAATCCAGTAAATAAGGTACTGATAAAATCCCTGCCATTGTTACCGCGCCACGAACACCTGTCAATCCTGACATTAGTGCAATTTTAAAATTCGGCTTCACTTCAGATTTGTTTTTACCAAAAGAAAAACCAAACCACATATAGCTATACGTCCAAACAATTCGGGAAATTAAAATAACTAACCACAGCAACAAAACATAGCCGAACAAAAGATAATTAGACATTGATTTATTTTCCAAAGCAGTACTCATTGCAAATGGTAATTCAATTCCTAAAATCAAGAACATCATCCCATTTAATAAATAAATAATAACATCCCACGTTCGTTCTGTAACAATCCGTACCTCTGCCATTCGATTTTCTGTAACTGTTCGTTTGCTGTTAGCTACTACACCAGCCGCAACAACCGCAATAACACCTGAGGCATGAAACATTTCTTCAACAATAATGTAAATAATAAATGGAGTTAATATTTGAATTAAAGTATGTAAGACTACATCCTTAATCCCTTGCATACTGAGCCATTCTTTTAATGCAAAAATTAAAAGCTCTAAAATAACACCTAAAATACATCCAACAATCGCCATATAAAAGAAATCTAACGTTGCTGCTTTCAACGAGAATACACCTGTAACTGTAGCGGCAATCGCGTACTTAAAGGCGATCAAGCCACTAGCATCATTGACTAAACTTTCACCACGAACTAAGCGTAAAACCCCTGTTGGCAATTTTACTTGTTCCGCAATCCCATTTACCGCAACTGGATCTGTCGGAGATAAAATCGCAGCTAAGGCAAATGCTGCAGCTAGAGGCATTTTCCCACCAGTTACAAAATACATAATATATCCACCAATTAAGGTTGTTAAAAAAACTAATAAAATTGAATTTCCAAAAATCGGAATTCTTAAATTCCATAAATCCCGTTTAGGATAATGTCGTCCATCATTATAAAGTAGCGGAGCGACAAATAATAACATAAACCAACTTGATTCTAATTCAATTTGTGTTCCAAATACTACTGCAACAACTAACCCTAAAGCAATCTGAATTAAGGCTGTTGGAATCGAAACGATATAGTGACTAATAATATTGGAAATTACCACTAATACAAATAAAATTATTGCACCTTCTAAAATAGGCAAAAGCAATCTCACTTCCTTTTTCTTTCTACTCTTAATTATACCATAAAATAGACAATTGTTTTTTTAAGTGTTTATTTTATTATGAACAAGTCAAATTAAGTTAATCAGAAAAAGCCCTTTTCAATTAAAAAAGAGCTTAACAAGGCATGCTTGTTTCATCAAATTACACTACACGAACGATCATTTCTTGTAGTGTAATTTGATTTTTAGTAACGTCAAAAAATGGACAAATCCTACACACTATTTCACTATTCATTTTTATTTTCTGGTTCTCTGTAAAATCAACACTACTCAGTGAACGAACAACATCAGCAAAACTTAGTTGCATTATAAATTTGTCACCAGAGAATAACTAAACATTCTTCATCGGTAATCGCAGGGTTATCAGGATAATTACGAGCTAAAATCGGCATTCCTCTACGGATGTTCTTATCAGGCAAACTTGCAAAATAAATTATTAAAGATTGCCCCACAGAATCTCCCATAAGAATACGTTCAATTTCCGAACTTATTTCATAGTCTTTTTTACTAATAGATCGACTCAAATATTAAAAAGGATTATAGAAACGGCTGCCGTTTAGATAAATTAAGGCAAAACTTAGAACAGTTAATAAAATAACTAGCCCAATCGCTATATAATCAAGCTTGTGATACGGTCGTTGAGTATACCACGTTCGTTTTTTATTTTTCCCAAAGCGACGCAACTCCATTGCCGTACTAATCACATCAATTCGTTCTAAACTAGAGAAAATCAATGGCAAGACAATTCGACTAGTCCCCTTTAGACGAGCAATTGGTTTGCCTTTTTTCGACATTTCAAACCCTCGAGCTTGTTGTGCTTGAGAGATACTAAAGAAATCTTCTTGTACATCAGGAATATAGCGTAATGCCAATGCAACAGCATAACTAATCTTATAGCTTAAACCAAGTCGATTCAGACTTGAAGCAAATTCACTAGGATTCGTCGTTAATAAAAAGATAATCGCTAATGGAACTGTGCAAAAATATTTTAAAATCAAGTTAAATTCATAAAATAGTTGTTCACTTGTTATACTATAACGTCCAATGCCCTCTAATAATACCGTTCGTGAGCCATACAAGTCCACTCCATATTCAGGAGCAAACAAATAAACTGCTAAAAGATTTAATAGCGAGAAAAATAAAATAAACTTCATTACAAAAGAAATTTGACGCCAACGAATTTTCGATACTCTAAATAGAAAAATTGAAAAAACACTCATAAATAACAAGAATCTTGTGTCATAAGTTGTCATAATTGCCACCGATAATAAGATTAAAGCAATCAATTTAGAGGCTCCATTTAAGCGATGAATCGGTGTTTGATCTGGAATATATCCTAGTAATTGTTGGTCACTCATGGCAAACGCACCTCACGATCATACGCAATAAATTTTTTCGTAAAGCCAAAAGGATCTTGCATACCTAAAGCTTTAGCAAAAGTAAATAATGATGTTTCTTTTAATGAGGCTTCATGAATCAGACCATCATTGGTTAAAACATCTACTGACTCTGTATCTGCTAATAACTGTCCATTAGCAATAACTAATGCCCTTGTTGTGTATTCCAGCATCAAATGCATATCATGGGTAATCATTACCACCGTCACACCTTGCTTATTCAGCGTTTCTAAAAAATTCATCATTTCAGTATAATGTTTAAAATCTTGTCCTGCTGTCGGCTCATCTAAGATAATCATCGCAGGATTTAGTACCAAAATAGCTGCAATCGTTACTCGCTTCTTTTGTCCAAAACTCAATGCGGAGATTGGCCAACTACGAAAAGCATACAACCCACAAATCTTCAGCACACGATGAACACGTTTTTCAATTTCTTCTGGCGCAACACCTCTTAATATCAAACCTAAGGCTACTTCATCAAAAATCAACGTTTTAGAAATCATTTGATTTGGATTTTGCATCACGTATCCAATCTTATCTGCACGTTCTTTAATCGATAATTTAGTAAAATCTTCGCCTAACCAATTCATTGAACCCTCTTGTAATCCAACAAAACCACAAATCGCTTTAGATAATGTTGATTTTCCCGCACCATTTTTTCCAACAACACTGACCATCTCTCCTTTATGAAAGGTCACAGATACGCTGTCTAATACTAACGGACGATCTTTATTATAACGATACGACAATCCACTAAGCTCTAATAAAGGTTCATGATGAGTTGGGACATTAAAATCAGGAATCGCAGCCAACCACTGTTCCATCTCTTCTTTTAACTTTGGACCAGCAACTTTATGAATATCTGAAATTTCTTGTAGTTCAGCTAAGTCAATTCCTGCGTATTTCATAGCCGTAATGTATAACGGTTCTCGAATACCTGTATCAGACAAAATATCTGATTTCAATAATTCATCAGGAGTACTATCCGAAATAATCCGTCCTTCTTCAAAAACAAGAATACGATCAACTTCACAGTGTAAAACATCTTCTAAGCGATGCTCAATAATGACAATGGTCGTTTCAGATTGTCGATGAATTTCATCAATTAACTCAATTGCCTGCTTTCCAGATGCAGGATCTAAATTAGCTAAAGGCTCATCAAATAATAAAACAGGTACTTCATCAATTAAAACTCCCGCCATTGAAACTCGTTGCTTTTGTCCACCAGACAAATCTTGCGGACGTTGGTTTAACTGTTGATCAATATCCACAACTTTTGCCCACTTATGCACAGCTTCTAACATTTTAGTTTGTGGCACACAATCATTTTCTAATGAAAAAGCAATATCTTCTGCAACTGTTAATCCAATAAACTGTCCATCTGGATCTTGTAAAACCGTTCCTACCTCAAAAGATAATTCAAATAAACTTGATTTTTGTAAATTTTTCCCATTAATCTCAACCGACCCCTGGATTTCACCAGCAAATGAATGTGGAATCAAACCGTTAATACATTGAGCAAAGGTTGATTTTCCAGACCCACTTGGTCCAACAACAGCTATTTTTTCACCTTCATATATGGTTAAATTAAGGTCGCATAAAGTCGGCTCTGCTTGACTATCGTATTGAAATGTAAAGTTGTCAAATATAATTAACGGCTTCTTCATTGCCAAGCCCCTCCCCTTTAAGTTCACAAAGTCCTTTTTCAAATCAACTTTTATGATCCTTTAATCAACATAAAGTTATAGCATTAAATATTGATACTTAATATTCAATGCTATAACTTTATAGTCTAACAGCTGAGTGAAATCACTCAGCTGCCTCTGTATTTTACCATTTAATCAAGCTTTTTTAAACTACCTTTTTTCGTTCTTGTTGCAGCATATGCAATCATTAAGCCAGTACCCAGAACTCCAACAGAGAGGCTATTGGCAATAATTGTGACAACCCCTTGTGTATAAACCTTTGAAGCTGGTTCACTATAAATTAAAACATCCAAAGTTGGTGCAATCAAACCCCAAACAGCCATGTTTCCAATAACTTGATACGCATTAAAACGAATAATTTCTTTTTTCCCAAATTCACCAGCAGCTAATTTGATTTTTTGACCTGCAAGTCCAAAAACAACTCCAATAATTCCTGAACAAACAACCCAACTCCACCATACTCCACCTGTTGTTAGGTCCTTTAATGTATGACCAATCAAACCAATTAACCCACCAGCTATTGGACCATATAACACACTCATTAATGCTAAAAAGGGATACGTTGTTTCTAAGTTCGTATTAGGAATGCCCGTTGGAATCATCACAAAACGCCCTAGTATAACAAATACCGCCGAACCAATTCCAATGGCAACAATGGTTTTAATCGAAAAATCTTTTTTCATCCTTATTCCTCCTTGTAATAAAAGTTGAGGGTTCTGTGCCAGCTTCGACTGAAAAATAGGAAAATAGTTGGAAAGTGTCTTTTTACTTTCCCTCTATTTTATCTTTTTTCCAAGAAGCTAGAACCCGAAACTAGACAAAATAAAAGTTGAGAAGATTTAACAGTCTTGAAAAAAAGAGAGGACATTCATGCAAAATACTTTTACTTTGCTTTGAAATTGTCTTCTTTTCATCAAAATACCTCTCTACTATATTTTAATTTTACTCAAAAATAACTTTCGGTGCTTTACGTAATTGAATCGTCCACTCTGTTCCCGTTCCAATATGATACAAACGTGAGAATGAATCTTGGTTAACTGCCACGCCGATATTCACTAACGAATTCACATAAACTAACGGCTCCCCAATATTCACATCAGCAAATGATTTCGCAAACATCATGATATTTTGATACACTTTTTTCCCTTGGTGGAAAATAGTTACTTGAATTGAATCTTCATGAACAATGCCAGCTTGTTTAAATAACGCTAAAGGAATATTGCTCCATAATGAACCAAAACGAATATCTAATACATCAATACTTCCCGTCAAAATACCATTTTCTTCTTTAGCATCGATTAAATCTAATGCTTTCATACTATCTTGTGGCACAACTTCACCTAATTCAGCAAAGTTAATCTCACCACTTGCCAAACGGGCGCCATTGTACGCATAAATATCTCTTCCATGGAATGTATGACTTTCTTCTGAATGAGGCAAACGACTCACAACTTCATCAATTGCACGGACTTCACGAATTCCTTGATAATGTTTAATATGAGTTAACGAGCCGTTATCTGGAGTAATAATAAAATGACCAGATTCTGTTTCACAAGCAATACTACGGCGATCACTTCCAACTCCTGGATCAACTACAGAAACAAAAACTGTTCCCTTTGGCCAGTATTTCACTGTTTGCAACAAACGGTATGAGGCTACCCAAATATCATATGGTGGAATATCATGTGTTAAGTCCTCTACTACAACCTCACTACTAACCATATGTGCCACACCATACATAGCGCTTACTGCTCCATCACCTAAACCAAAATCTGTTTGTAAAACTAAATACTTGCTCATCTACTATTCCTCCTATTTATACTTAATAACTGTTTTAAGATGCAAATGGGCATTCCTCTCAAATGAAGAAATGCGTCAGTCCTTTATTTTAATATTTTCTTAACTAAATTTCATTTTAATTTTTTTTACATAAATAGTCAATAAATTTATATATAAATAGGAATATTCCTGACATAAAAACGAACTTTAACTTTTATAACAAACAAAATCGTTCATATATAATTCGTGTTTTTAAATTAATTTAGGTTTTTGATAGGTTAATTTGAATGATTATTCTATTTGATAAAATTCTTTCTTAGAAATCTTCCTCTTTAGATCAGTAAAATTAAAAGAAGACTATACTTTGATAGCTAAACCAACGAACTTACTAGCAGAGATCCTAACCGATTTAATTGATCATTTTGAAAAAATTAATTAGACTTCCACATAATCGTTGTCAAGTGATCATTGTATCCAGAAAGGAATAATATGGAGACCGAGACATCAGTTTTAACATTGAAAAAACTGCAAGAAATCCATTTTTACAAATGGTGATTTCCTGCAGTTTCTTATTTTTTATTTAATTGATTTTTAGCCCAAATAGCCGCTTTGTCTCACTCAGTTTAATTATCTTCCAAAGGAATTTTATTTGCTGCTAGAACAAATGGTGCCCAGATAATGAAGGCTACAACTAAATTAACTAAGGTTAAAACAATCGCGCGCCAATCTCCTGCTGTTGCTAAGAATCCACTAATTCCTGCTGGTGTCACCCAAGGGATACTTGCTACAACTGGGTTGACTAATCCAGACATCGTTGCAAAGTAAGCAACAGTTGCTGTTGCCATTGGCGCTAAAATAAATGGAATCATATAAAGCGGGTTTAACACAATAGGCATACCGAACATCGCTGGTTCATTAATATTGAAAATACCAGGCCCGATTGCTAATTTCCCTACAACTCTTGAATCTGCCCGTTTCGATAGGACTAAAATCGCTACAAGAAGCATTAACGTAACTCCTGCTCCACCAGGCCAAACAAAAGCTTCAAAGCTTCCAGCAACCCATTTGTAAGGAATTTTTGCTCCTGTTTGTTGTGCATTAATATTAGTCGTCATCGCACTACCATAAATAGTTTGTAATACGGGTGCCATTACATTTGTCCCATGAATTCCGAAGAACCATAACAAATGAACTAAGAATACAATAATTAAAACTGCACCAAAGCCTTGCGAAAGCTCAAGTAATGGAGCTTGGATTGTTTCGGTAATCCAATCGATAATCGGCATCCCCATATATGTTGTAAATAAATAGTTAATAATTGCACAGACATATAGCGCCACACTAGCTGGAATAATCGCCGCAAAAGCTTTAGCTACTGCTGGTGGTACTGAATCTGGCATTTTAATTGTAATTTTTCTTAACATTAGTTTAGAGAAAATAATTGTGGCAATAAATCCAAAAATAATTGCTGTAAATAGGCCTGTTCCGCCCATATGTTTACCAAAGTTAAAGTAACCCCATGCACCTGCACCGATTATATTGCCATCTTCAACTGTTCCACCTGCTGTTGTAATCATGTCGATGGCTTTTTTCGGTAATTGACCTTCCACAGTTAAAGCTGTCGCAGCAGTTTGTGTCAGTCCCATAATAAAAGCCGCTAGAGATACAACTGCTCCAGAAAGCGCATCAACATTATAGGCACGAGCCAAGTTATAACCTAAGGTCGTTGAAAAAATAACTGCCATAACTGCTAATGTACCTGTCCAAACATATCCATTAACAGCTACAACCGGTGCCATAAATTCTACAAATCCTGTCCAACCCCATGTAGTTGGGAAATCTCTAAAAAATACATTTAATAATACAGCTACTGATCCAGCCATTGTCGCTGGCATTGTGCCAATAAAAGCATCACGTAAAGCTACTAGGTGCTTCTGTGAACCAATTTTTGATGCAACCGGAATAATATGTTTTTCTAACCAATTCATTAATCCATTCATTTTTCTTAACCTCCAAAGTTTAGTTTAAGGATGTTTGTCCAACAACCCTAATGAATTTTAATTATTTTGTTTCATTTGCAACTTTTTTATACATATCAACAATCTCTTTTGCTAAATCAAGAAAAGTAATCGCATTCATTAAATGATCTTGACTATGAACCATCAATAAAGTAACTTGAATATGATTGCCTTGCGCTTCTTGCGTTAACAGGCCTGTTTGAGAATGATGTGCTTCAACAAGTGATTTATCTGCTTCTACTAATTTACTGTCTGCCAATGTAAAATCGCCTATTTTTGCTGCTTGAATAGCCTCCATTGCATCACTCTTCGCATTTCCCCCATTAATGATTAACCCCATAATTGTTTCTAAATTAACCTCTTCTGCCATTTTTCTCCTCCTTTAATTTATTTACTCACTATATTAATAAGCAAGTAACGTGCCAATCAACTCATAACGTTATAATCTTTGGTAGCGCTATCTTTTGAACGTTTTTTTAAACTACACACTTATGTAAAATTAGTTTACACACAAACTAAGGAACTAAAAAAGCCTAAAATAAATTTATTTTAGGCTCAAAAAATAAATTTAGTTTACAGACTCTTTAATTCAATCACCTTACTTTTAAAATCACCATCTAGATCATGATTCAAATATAATCCAAAATTCATTAATTCATCTCCAGAAAAAAGGTCTCCATTTATCTGATACACTTTTTGCGAATCCAATCCTTGTAGCTGAACTTTTACAAATGGTTTTGAAACTTCATTGAGGATTTGATAGAAAAACAGAATCGCCTGATCTTTTGCCGCATCTACAAATACCCATGCTGTATAGTGACTTTCAAAAGGACTAATTAAACGATAAAAATCGCCAAATTGTAGCAGTTTTCGATTTTTTTGGTACCAAGCGATATTCTCTTTCACAAGTTCTAAGTCTGTCGTAGCTTCTTTTTCTAAATTTAACATGATTCCTAGATTCGCTGACATAGCTACATCTGCCCGCATTTTTGTATCTGTAATTCTTCCCACTTGATGATTGGGACTTTCTGATAGATGAGCGCACGTCATAATTGGCGGAAAGACTAAACTCGTCCCATATTGAATTTTCAGTCGCTCCACTGCGTCGGTATTGTCACTAGCCCAACTTTGTGGCATATAATAAACCATTCCTGGGTCATAACGACCGCCACCACCTGAACAATTTTCAAATAAAATATGCGGAAAGCTAGTTGTTAATTCTTCTAACACTTCATACAATCCAAGGATATAGCGATGGGCTGTTTCCAGCTGCTGCTGTGGGTTCGCTCCAAGAGAACCAACCTCTGTCATATTTCGATTCATATCCCATTTGATATAATCAATTGGAACAGTACTTAGTATTTGAATCAATTGCGCCTTAATTTCGTCCCGAACTTCTTGTCGACTAAAATCCAAAACTAGCTGATTACGCCCTTGAGAAGTTGGGTAATCTTTAATCTGAATATGCCAATCTGGATGTTCCTTAAATAATTGGCTCTGTTGAGAAATCATTTCTGGTTCAAACCACAACCCAAATTTCAAGCCTTCATTTCGGATTTTATCGGCGACTCCTTTTAAACCATTTGCAAGCTTTTGACGATTCACAACCCAATCACCTAAAGAAGTTGTATCATCATTTCGTTCACCAAACCACCCATCATCCAAAACAAAAAGTTCAATTCCTAATTCATTGGCTTTACGTGCTAAATTCACTAACTGAGTTTCATCAAAATCAAAATAAGTTGTCTCCCAATTATTAATTAAAACAGGGCGCTCCTTAAACTGATGCTCTCCTCTTGCCAAACGCTCACGGTATAGATGATGGAAAGTTTGCGACATTCCATTTAGACCAGTATTTGAATAAACTAGCACAACTTCTGGTGTTTGAAAAACCTCTTTTTCTTGCAACTGCCAAGAAAAATCATATGCATTAATTCCAATTAAAACACGAGTTTGTTGGTACGTATCAACCTCTGTTGTAATTTGAAAGTTGCCACTGTAAATAAAATGAAAACCATAAACTTCACCAGATTTCTCAGTTGCTTCAGGTCGCATCAAAGCAATGAATGGTTGTTGATGCGTGCTACTAGCTCCACGTTTACTATCAAGGGTATGAATCCCCATCATCAGCGGATCACGCTTTAACTGCTTTTCTCTAGACCACGCACCTGGCATCTGTACTAAATCAAAATGAGCATCTGGAAAATCAAGACACGCACTTAACCCCCGATTTAAATAAACCGTTTCTGTTCCTAAATTTTCATATTGAATACTCTTTGTAACGACACTTCTGTTTTGATAAATGGTGTAACTCAAGCTTGCTTTAACCTGTCTAATTGAATCAATTAAATGAATTACTAATGTCTCAGCTTCCTCAGAATCAACTGCATACGTTGCTGGTAACCCTGTTAATTTTGGCTTTCCTTGAATAATTTCATGAGCTTCATATTTAAATTGAGTAGCTTTCGTGCCATCTGGATAAGTGATTTCAAAAAGCGGTTCGCGGTAATCACCAGAACCTTGTCCAGGACATTCCTGCAGTACAGTGTCTAATGAAAAATTACGATCTGGCCAATTCGCTGGATTTGGTGAGAAAGAGGATCGATCAATTTTAGGATAGGGGCTTTTTTGATAAAAGCTCTGAATTCTCGCTCCAAAATAAACTTGAATTAAATAGTCTTGATTTTCCAACTCCATCACATAGCTTATTTCCTTGTTAAATAAATGAAACTGTTGCTTTTCTTGATCATAATAAATGCCCATTTTATTTGCTCCTTTATGCTTCACTTTAGTATTAATCCTTTGATCCAGTTGTTGCAATGCCTTGAATAAATTGCTTTTGGAAAATTAAATAAAGTAGTATCATCGGAATCGTAGCAATCACAGATCCCGCCATTAGTTGAGGATAATTCGTTGTATATTGACCTTGCAGTAAAGCTAAACCTGAAGATAACGGCATTTTTTCTGGTGACATATTGACAATTAATGGCCACATCAAGTCTTTCCAAGCAAACAATGCTGTAAAAATAGAGAGTGAAATTAAAGGTGCTTTCGCTAAAGGTAACATCACCTTAATAAAGGTTTGACCAATCGTACAACCATCTAAAATTGCAGCTTCTTCTAGTTCATCCGGAATACTCATAAAAAACTGGCGCATTAAGAATGTTCCAAAAGTACTAGCAATACCAGGTAAAATTAATGCTGTCAACGTATTTACCAAGCCTAATTTGGAAATTAATAGATACTGTGGCAACACAAATACTTGTCCCGGAATCATCATTGGCAATAAAATCAACATAAAAATCATATTCACACCAGGAAACTTAATTCGTGCTAAAGCATACCCTGCCATCGCACTAAATATAGTCGATATAATTACCCGAACGACAATCATTACAAATGTATTATAGAAGAATTTTGTAAACGGTAAGGTCTGCCAAACATCAATAAAATTCGTTAAGCTCCATGTAGCAGGAACTATCTTTGGGGGAAATGCTAATGATTCTGTCAATGTTTTAAAGGCTGTTAAAATACTCCAAATAAAAGGCAGTACCATAATAAGCGCACCTAAAGTCAATAAGACATACACTATTAAATAGTTATTTTTCTTTTTTTTAAACTCCATAACGTTCTCTCCTATCTATAATGTACCCATTTTTTCTGAAGTTGCATTTGAATAAACGTACAGAACATAATAATAACTAATAAAATAATCGCAATGGCTGCACCGTATCCTTTATCATTATTGACAAACGTCGCTCGATAAAATAAATAAACAATTGATTGTGCTGATTTTATCGCTGGATTTGCCTTGTCTACCATCATAAAGATCAAATCAAAGACTTGAAGGGCTCCAATAAATGAGGTAGTTACTACAAAAAATAAAGTCGGTGACAACATCGGCAATGTAATACTGAAAAACTTCCGAATACTGCTGGCACCATCAATTTCTGCTGCTTCATAATAGGATTTTGGAATATCTTGTAAACCGCCGAGTAAAATAATCATATTATAGCCCACGCCCGACCAAATCCCGACAATCATCACCGCGATTAAAACAAAATGACTATCGCCAATCCAGTTAGGTCCGTTAATTCCAATTAACGAAAGTAAATAATTAATCAAGCCATAGTCAGAGTTATACAACCAACGCCAAACCATTGCAATGGCTGCTGGAGCAGATACAACGGGGATAAAATAAAGAACTCTAAAAAAAGATTTCCCTTTAATTTTTGTATTCAGGAACACCGCCGTTATCAGAGATAAAAAGGTACCAATAGGAACTGTAACCACAGTATAGATTGCTGTATTCCAAATTGAACTGGCTAAATCTTTATCCTGAAAAGCTTTTATATAATTTTCAAAACCGATCCATTTAGGAACGCCTAAACCTTTAATTTGATTTAAACTAAAATAAAATGTTTGAATAATTGGCCAAATATTCATAATCAATACAAATAATAGAGTTGGCGCAACTAAAATAAAGGCCCAAAAATATTTTTGACGATTGCGTTTTGAAAGTGCGCTTTGCTTCATTGACATTCACCTCTTATTTAAGAACACTAAGAACACAGCTTTGACTGTGTTCTTAGACTGTCTATTTATTTTTGATCCATTGCTGCTTGAATTTCTTTAGTCATTTCCTTTGCACCTTTTTCAACAGCTACTTTTCCAGAAAAAATATCCATCATCCATTCTTGTTCAATAGTTACCCAATCTACTCTGGATTCCACATACATCGAAGAATGCCCATATGTTTCAGCATCCACAAAAACTTGTGCATCAATTGTTGGGAATTTTTCTACCCAAGGAGCTTGTGTGTCTTTATAGGCAGGTATTGCCGCACCAGATTTCGCTTGAATCAAATTGCCTTCCTTAGAACCCATAAATTCAACAAATTTCCATGCCTCATCTGGATTTTTTGTATTAGCTGCAATCCCATAACCCATTCCAGAAGCAACAGAACCTTGTTGTTCTTTCTTTGGCATTGGTGCTAAATCAACATTTAAACCATCAATTGATAAATATTCATTGCTCATCCACGAACCTGCCGTAATCATTGCCGCTTTGCCAGATTCAAAATACTGATCAGGAGTTGTATTGGCAAAATCTGAGGTACTTGGTGAATATCCTTTTTCAATAAAGGATACCCCATACTTAATTGCCTCAATTGATTTTTCACTATCTAATAGACTTTTCTTACCGTCTTTAGAAACAATATCTGAACCATTTTGCCATAATAAGTTGTACCAAAAATTTTGACCATCTGCTGGCGCCAACATTCCATAAATTGATTTGTCCTTATCGGTTAATTTTTCCGACGCGCTCATCCAGTCGTCCCAAGTCCAGTTTTCATCTGGATAACTAATTCCTGCAGCATCAAATAAATCTTTGTTATACCACAATGCCACTGTACTATAGTCTTTTGGTAACGCCAACTGCTTTCCGTCAATATCAAAAACCCTTGTTACAAATTCTGGATAATTGCTTAACTCAACAGAGCTTGCTTTAATCTTATCGGTCATATCTAACAAGGCATTGCCTTCTGCAAAACTATAAACTTGATCCGGATGCATCCAAAAAACATCTGCCATATTCCCGCCAGTTGCTGCAGCCTGCAATTTTGTCCAATATTGATCCCATGGAGTTACCTCAACCGTCACCTTAGTTGATGGATTTTCTTTCATAAAGGCTTTTGCCATATCTTCCATACCAGCTTTTTGGTTAGAATCCCATATCGAGAAGGTCAAATCAACCTTACCATCCGTTCCCTTGGCTTTCCCCCCTCCACTACAACCCGCAACTACTACTAAAAGAACTGCTAAAAATGAAACAATCAACCACTTCTTCATTCTAATACCCCTTCCACTTATCTTTTTCCATAAAAAACTTTGTACGCGCTTACTTTTTTAAAATTCTTATACTGTAGCTCTTACTTCCTAGCTACAGTATAAGAGAAATCATTTCTGTTTAAAATGGACGATATATGCCAAAAGCTAGACTATCTTACAAAATATCTCCATTTTTAAACAAGCACAGAAACGCTAATTCACAGTAAATTGATAACAATCTTCTCGTAGATAATCTACTTGAGGATGGAGAATTATACTGCCAAATCCTTGATGATTTGGAGCATCAGGTAATCCTTGCATTTCTAACGCAATTCCACCATGTTTTTGGATTGTAGCTTGATTTTCCGGAGTGTTTTCCCCTGTAAAATGATTTCCAGTATAAATAACTATACTTGGAGCGGTAGTCTTAAAATAAACTTTTCGTCCAGACGGATTATGAGACAAACAACCATCATACAGCTGGTTTCCCTCTAAGATAAAAGGATGATTCAGCCCCTGTTGTTGCCTAACCTGTATGTCTTGGCTTTGAAGACAGCGGCTTAATATTTGTTTTTTTGAAAAATCAAAGACTGATCCAGTTACTTGTACCAACTCTCCTGTCGGCAAATTCTCTTCATTAAGAGGTGCAAAAAGTGAACTATTCAGTTGCAACTCATGATTAGCTATTGTTGCCTCATTTCCACCTGAAAGATTAAAATACGTATGATTTGTTGGATTAAGTATTGTTGTTTCATCCGTTTCAGCATGGTAGCGTATCTTCAACTGATTTTCTTCAGTTAACTGATAGTCAACAGTCACTAGTCTATTTCCAGGGTAGCCCTCGCATCCAGCAGGTAAAACTAAGCTAAAACAAACATAACTTCCTTGAGTATTTTCATTCATTTCCATTTTCCAAAACTGATTATCAAAAGCATGACTTCCACCATGACAATGATTATTCCCTTCATTTTGTTCTAGCTGAATCAATTGCTGTTCCTTATACCATTGTCCCAACGTAATTCGCCCAGCAACAGGACCAATTGTTGCACCAAGATAGGTTCGTTCTGTTAAATAATCCAATGGCTTAGCTAAATTTAAAACAACATTTTCTTGTTCCCCTTGATTATTTGGAAACATCAAACCAATTAAGGATGCCCCATAATTACTTAGAGTTGCTTTAAATCCATTGTTATTTTCTAATTGAACAATACTAATTTTTTGGTGTGTATTCGTTTGAATAATTTCTTGGCTAATTTTCATCTTACTAACTCCTTAGTTATCCCTTAAAAAGTTGAGTAGGTGAACGAATCCTCTACTCAACTAATCTGTTATTCTCCTTCAGCTAAAGCTAAATGACGAATTGCTCCTTGATGATCTGGTACAACTACTAAGATTTCAGTCAACCCTTCAATTGCTGACTTTATTTCTCCTAAACCTAGCTGCCCTAAAGCAATTAAATACTGACAATAAATTCGATTATTTTGTTGAATATCTTCAGTAAATACTACAGTTTCTGGTAATGATACAGCAAAATAGTCATAGCTTACTTGATCAAACAGATGTTGCTGCCCATATGCAATTAATTTATGAAAACATGCGTTAGCCTTTTGTTGATTTCCTAATTCAGATTGAGCCATCCCTTGATACAACAGACTATCTGCAGGCTGATCGTAATAATAAAGAACACTCTCAGGCTCTGTAATCCCTTCTGTTGCTAGTTCAAAATAGTGGATAGCTTGCTCTTTTTCCCCTATTTGTTGATAGATTTTAGCCATATAATAATAGGCAATCGTATCTTGTACATTCGGCAATTTACCTTCCCCTAGAAAATGCGGAAACTCCATAGATGCGCTTAACTTTTCTAATGCTTCTTGAGGATTCTGATGAGCTTCAAGTTTTGCCAACTCAATCAAAGCATAAACATATTGCCCACTAATTTTCCCTTCTCCACCTTCCCATGGATGAAATTGTCGCGAAGCAATTAAGTCAAAAGCTTTCTGATGTTTACCTAGACTATTTAATAACGTAATATACGTTCCAAATAAATCATCTCGTTTTTCAGTCGTTTGGATATGAGCTTCTAAAATTGCTATACGATTTCCAATAGGACTCCCTTTTTTAGCTGCCAATAAATCTTGTTCTAACAACAGACGTGCATCGGAACTATCTAATTCCGTTGCTGTGCTAATCAACGCCTGACTTTTTGGCAGATCCTGTGTTTGGTTGTAATATGCAAAGGATAAATTACGATATACAGTAGGAAATTCTGGTACTAATTTCTTACTAACTTCCCATAGCTTGATTGCTTCTTGGTAGCGGCGTTTATCATAAAATAAATTACCTAAATAATACTGAGCATAGCCTGTTTTTTCAGGCTGTAAGGCTATTACTTTTTCCAAAATAACGATTTCCATTAAGCGATTGGGAAAACAGTAGTCAGAACTAGCTTGTTCTCCTCTATTAATTTGTGCAAGAGCCTCAGCTTTTTGATCTAGCTGACTATAAATATACGCTTGATAGTAAGAAATCATCGGATTCCTAACAGGGCTACTAGCTAAAATAATTAATGCATCCTGATAAAATCCTGCATTTATATAATCTAAAGCCACTTCCAAATAATTATGCACACTGCCTCGCATCACTTGATGCCATTTTGCCAAGCTTTCTTGAGCTACTCCACGTTCATAATGACTTCCTAAGTCTAAAGGATCTATGGCAAGATTAGCTTGAATCGGTTCATTTATATCTAGCTTTTGATGTCGTAAAATTGTCACTTGTAATAAACGTGCCTTCATATGATGTTGATTCTTCACTAAGGCTTGTTCTAAAAATTCTAAAGCACTAGCAAAATTTCCATCCAAAGCCTCTAGACAAGCTAACTGATAGAAAGCAGCGCTTTTGCTATCTTCATTCCATGTCGCCTTATAAAAACAATCATAGCTTTCAGTTAATTTATTTTGAATTTTCAACGTTAAACCTAAGTTAAATAATGGTTCTCCATAGTATGGATTCGGACTTTTCCATGTAAGTTTTGCTACGGCTTTACGGAAAAAAACTTCACTTTCGGCAAATAATCCTTTGCGATATAAAAATAAACCATAGCCATTATTTAAACGAATATCTTCACTCTCTCTTTTCAATCCTTCTAAATAATAATCTTCTGCATCCAGTGTTGCATGACGATATTGCTCGATATGAGTCGCTGCTAAAAATAATTCCTCTGTTGATTTTAATTCTTCCGGACGTAACAATTCCTCGGCTGGTTCAGGTAAAGCTTCTAACTCATCCGCTATCCCTCGATAGTCAACTAGGATGTCGCCAGTCTGACTCAAAACCTGAATGTGTAAATCCGTAGAAATCACTGTTAAGTTCGTTGGGATTTTTTCTTGGAAGAAATTTTCAGGTGCTAGCTCTATTTCTTTTGCAAATAAAAGTTCTTCTTCTAATGTCACCCTTACTTGTGCCTTAGAGTATACTTGCGTTCCATAAATAGTGACAACTAATTGATTCATTTCTAACTCCACATTAACAGCCGCTTGAATCGTTGCATTTTTCACTCGTCCAACACCTTTATAAGGCATAAAATATTGTTTGAAAGTCTTTTCTTCATAAGGTTTTAGCCACGTAAAATCTGGTTGGTTATCGGTAAATACGCCAGTCATCAACTCAATATACGGACCATCCTCATCTGTCAAATTCCGATCCCATGCTTGTCCAAAATCACTATTTCCCCAGGTCCATTGCTTTTTCCCAGGTGATACATGATGATCGGCTACATGGAGTAAACCTGCTTGCTTTTGTTCATCATAGTTGCCAATAAAATCAAAATCAGAATGATAGGCCATATAAGATGTCGGAACTTTGATATTTTTATATTTAGAAATATCAACACCTTCTGAATAATCATACTTATAATAAGTTCCTGTAGCAATCGGAAAACTAGACACTGCCCGTTTACCATGATCCATTACAGCATGAACATCTGGTGGAAACACTGAAATTGTATGATCGTTAACTGGTACTGCTGGATTCGCCCACCATAAAAAAGTTTGAGGAATATCTGTCCGATTATAGACTTTACCAGTAATTTCAATATACGCCTTATCTGGATAAAGTGTGAAACCAGCCATCCCCTTAGTGCCGTACATTTGATCGATTTCGCTCACCCAAACAGTTTTACTCCCATCTGGATTTTCTGTTAGCTGATATTCAGTTGGCATAAATGTTGAAGGGCGATGATGTTGTGGCCAATTAAATTCAATTCCACCTGAAATCCATGGTCCAACTAACCCAACTAACGCTGGTTTTATCACCTGATTATAATAAACAAAATCATAATCATTGGTTTTATCATAAGCTCTCTGAATACGTCCACCTAATTCTGGTAAAATCGTTACTTTTAAATACTCATTTTCAAGATAAATCGCTTGATATTCAACATCTACTTGCTCATCAGCTATTTTCTCAGTCACCGGAAGTGGATAAACTTTCCCACTACTTCCTTGATAAACACGTTTTTCAAAAAAAAGAGGATTTTTATCTGGTTCTGCTGCCAGATAAGTTGGAATCATTATTTTCTCTTCTTGTATTTGAACCGTTCCTTTTTTCATAGACGTTCACTCCCATTCTCATTTGTTGCCTTAATCATAGCGAATTCATTGATTTAAAAGAATAGGTTATTCCATTCATTCATGGACTATTCTACACTTTTTTGCTATATTAAAGAAAAGGAGGAGAGTCTATGTTTTCAATTAAGAAAAAAGATGGATTTAAGGATGAACGCCATCTAACACTTCCGATTAAAAATTTCCCTACTTACTTAACTCATCCACTTGTTAATCACACTTATGTAACCGAATTAGGATTTTATCCTAGTGCGAAATATCATTATCGTGAACGTTTTGATGGTGTAAGTGAAAATATTTTAATTTATTGTCTCGATGGTCGCGGCATGATTGAAATTGAAAATGAATCTCCTGTTACCTTAGAACGAGGACATATTTTTTGTATTCCTGCTAATGCTCCCCATCGCTATTACTCTGATGAACTGCATCCATGGTCCATTCTCTGGTTTCATTTTAATACCCCATTAAGTCAGCATTTTCCGATTATTGAACGAACCGAAATTCTCATAACTACTCCAGAAAAAAGCAATTTATTGCAAAGTCACTTTATTGATTTATTTACAATTGCTGAAAAAGACTACACCTTAGGCAATATGATTTGCATTTCTAAATTAATGTTAACCATTCTAACTGAAGTTTATTTATTAGAAGATGGAGTATCTTATGATAAACAAAACCGATATTTGACCACTTGCATTCGCTATATGAACGAACATATTCATCAAGACTTAACTTTAGGTGAATTAGCTTATGAGTTAAATATTTCCCAAAGTTATCTAAGTAGTATCTTTAAAAAATATACGCAAAAATCTCCGATAGATTTTTTAATTACGTTAAAAATAGAACAAGCTTGTAAATATATGAAAATGACTGATTTAAAAGTCTATGAAATCGCCACAAAAGTCGGTTATCAAGACCCTTATTATTTTTCTCGCATCTTTAAAAAACATATGGGAAAATCACCTAAAGAGTATAAAAAAAAATTAGAAAAGAAGTTTGTTTAAATCACCTCCTCAAGAATTAATTACAAAAAAAAGACAGAATATGCTGATGTGCCAACATTTCCTGTCTTTTCATTCTATTTTCAGTTCTAAACATCTTCACCAATAATCCGTACTTCGGTTTCTAATGCCACACCAGCATCTTTCAGAATAACTTCTTGAATATAAGCAATTAATTCAATATAATCTGTTGCCGTTGCTTCATTAATATTTACAATAAAACCAGCATGTTTCTCAGAAATTTGAGCACCACCCCAAACTTTCCCTTGTAAACCAGCTTCTTGAATCAACTTGCCAGTAAAATAACCTGTTGGACGCTTAAATACACTACCACAAGACGGATATTCTAAAGGTTGTTTTGATTCACGCAAAACAGTCAGCTCCTGCATCCTTGTTTGAATAGCTTCTGGATTGCCTTTTTTCAATTGGAATACTGCTTCTAAAATAATTCCACCACGTTCTTGAATTGCACTATAACGATAGCTAAAATTTAATTCTTCATTGCTTAAACGCTGAACATCTCCAGTTTCAGAAATGACTAAGGCACTCTCAAGTACTTCACTAATTTCACCTTCATAGGCACCAGCATTCATAAAGACTGCTCCACCAACACTTCCAGGGATTCCACAAGCAAATTCTAAACCTGTCAAATCAGCTCTCAGCGCTTGATAAGAAGTATCAATTAATTTTGCTCCACTTTGAACAATTAAGTGGTCTTTTTTCACTTCGATTTGTTTCATATCCGTCAAGACCATGACTACACCGCGAATTCCACCATCTTTAACAATCAAGTTACTAGCGTTGCCCAAAACAATCAAAGGCAATTCACGTTCTTTAATCCACGCAACTAATTCAATAACTTCTTTTTCCGTTTTAGGGAAAACTAAGATATCGGCTGGTCCTCCGGTTTTTGTATATGTGTAACGTGACAATGGTTCGTTCACTTTAATAACCACTGTTGGAAAATCGCTTTGCATTTCATTTACTACCATTTTATAACCCTCACAAACTTTTGATTTTATGTCTTCTATTTTAACATGAGGAGTGGGCTTTTAATAGTCTTTGTTGGACTTCTTCACGAATCTTTAAACTGATTCCGCTTCATTTTTAGCTTGGATAAAATTTGCAACCGCTCCAATTAAATTCGCATCATTTTGAAACATACACGGCGCTAAATCAGGCATAAACGTAGCATATGGCGTTCGATCTCGAATCACTTGAATTTTAGCTTCGATTGCTGAAATTAAATCTGGTTTGGCTGAAACGCCTCCACCTAAAATAATTTTTTCCGGATCAAAACAATAGGCTAAATTATAAATTCCAACTGCCAAATAATGATAAAAACGTTCAACTGCCTTCTTCGCCCAATCATCCCCCTGTTCGGCTAATGCAAAAACTGCTTCGCCTGATAAAGCTTGATCGCCGCTTAAGCCTTTTTGCTCTGATACTGTTTTTGCCATCACAACCGCTGACCCATAATGGCTAAATTCCTGATCATCTTGAAGTAGCATCATCCCAAATTCACCGCCAAATAAATGTCGTCCTTCTCGAATTTTTCCATCAACAATAACGGCTCCACCAATCCCAGTTCCCAACACAACGAAAAGTACATCCTGACATCCTTTTGCTGCACCTTGCCAAACTTCAGCTAGCCCCGCACAATTGGCATCATTTTCAATGGCCACAGGTATCCCAAAGCTTTTTTCTAAGACATCACAAATCGGAAATCCTGCCATAAAAGGTAATGCACTAGCAACTTCAATCCGTCTAGCCGACTTATTTACTACACCCGGGCAACTAAAACCTACACCAGTTAGCTCATAATTTTGACTTAATTGTTCTTTAATTACAAGCAATGTCGCTTCCATATCCACCCAGTTTTTTGGAGTCGGTACACTGCCTTGCTCCTTAATCATTTCTTGATCCCACACACCGAACTTAATAGACGTTCCACCAATATCTATTGCTAATAGCCCCATTTTTATACTCCTTATCTCTGTTTTTAATTACAATGTCCGTTTAATTTCTCCGGTAACAATCTGATGGCACAATTCATGGCTAAGCAACGTAGACTCTGTTGAAACAGGATTTTCACCATTAGGAATGCTTGCAATAAAAGTCCGAATTAAAGGCGCAAAACCGCGTTTTTCCAAAGTAGGCTCCCAATCACCAAACTGTTGTACCTGCTCTTTTCCTAATTCATTGCTACTATAATCAGTTAAATTAACCACTCGATGCGTACCCGTTGGTGACATAACTTCCATCACTTCAGAATTAGCGCCTGATACATAGTTCATTGAGGCCACACAGACAGTCTTAGCTGTAATCAGCTGCATCACACAATTTTTCAGTTCGCCTTTTTCTTCAACTACATGATAGCTCGTTTTTAAAATCGGATCATCCAACAAATAGACCGCCGTATCTAAAACATGGATAAACATATCATAAATACCTCTTTGTACACTGCCGCCACCATTTTCCTTGTTTTTCTGTACAAAAATCATATTTTTATCTGGAACAGCCTTTAACTTCTCAACCATCGGCGCAAATCGACGATTAAACCCAGTCACCAATTGCAATTGATTGTCTTCAGCTAATTGAATTAAAGCCTTCACCTCTACCAAATCTTCACTAATTGGTTTATCTACATAAACATGAATATTATTTTCTAATAGTTGACGAATAATTTCACCATGTGTTTCTGTCGCCGTATGCACAAAGGCTGCTTTAATTCCACTGTCTATTAGCGCTTCAATGCTTGGATAGATATTCTTCACACGATATTGTTCTGCGATTTTCTTTAATTTTTCTTGATTTCGTGTATATAAATGCCATTCAACTTCTTGTCCCATCGCCATCATTACTGGCAAATATGCTTTTTGTGAAATTCCACCTAAACCAATAACACCAATTTTCATCATATTTTCTACCTCTTTACTTAATTATTTATTCTTCAACGAACACTAACTAACCTTCATTCATACATTTAATTTATAAAAAAGCCTTTTCAACTTTTAGTTTACCAAATTTCCAACAGAAAATCTGCATTTGCCTTCCATAATTAAACAATAAGTTTGAATGATTTACTATTTCTAAAGCTTTCAGTACAATAGGGATAGACTATTTAATTTAAAAAGGAGTTTAATATTATGAAATTCATCTCATGGAACGTCAACGGTTTAAGAGCTGTGGTCAAAAAAGGCTTTATTGATATTTTTAATGAACTTGATGCTGATTTCTTCTGCTTACAAGAAACAAAACTACAAGCAGGTCAAATTGATTTAGATTTACCTGGCTATCATCAATATTGGAATTACGCTGAAAAAAAAGGGTACTCAGGTACCGCTATTTTTACAAAGCATGAACCTGATGAAGTTCTTTATGGCATTGGCAAAACCGAACACGATCAAGAAGGACGGGTGATTACTCTTAGCTACCCAACCTATTACCTTGTAACTTGCTACACGCCAAATTCACAAAACGAACTAAAACGGTTAGATTATCGAATGACTTGGGAGGCAGATTTTTTAGATTATTTAAATGAACTCGATGCACAAAAACCTGTGATTATTTGCGGTGATTTAAATGTTGCTCACCAAAACATTGATTTAAAAAATTGGAAAACTAATCAAAAAAATGCTGGATTCAGCCCTGAAGAACGCCGTAAATTTACTGAATTCCTTGAAAATGGCTATATTGATACATTCCGTTACTTCTATCCAGAACTAGAAGGTGCTTATTCTTGGTGGAGCTACCGTTTTAATGCCAGAGCAAACAATGCCGGTTGGCGGATTGATTATTTTATTATCTCCGAACGTCTTAAGGATCAATTGGAAGCCGCTTCTATATTAAATACACTTACTGGTAGTGACCATTGTCCTGTTGAACTAACACTTAATTTAACTAAATAATCGACTTAAAAAGTGGCTTCATAATTAGGTGAATAGTAGTCAAATTCCTTATCTATTATGGGATTATTACTTGTTTCAAGTTCTTTAATATGGTAGTATTTTGTGTACAGAAAAAATAAAATGAATTTAAAATTAAAACTAATAATGTAATTATTTTTACATTATAGATGTTTAAAAAGGCTTTAAAATCCATTTTAATCGACGTTGTTATTTTAATTTCTATTCACTATGCGTAATACATTTGCACATGTACGTTCCTTATTTAGATGTTTTTATATGAAAGGGTGGCTTATTTGGAAGCTTATCAAAAAGATCAAGAACAAGTTTTAACTGAGTTAAACACTTCTATGGAAGGTTTACAAAATACCGAAGCAAAAAAACGCCAAGAACAAGATGGCTTAAATGAACTTCAAACAAAAGAAAAAGATTCTGTTTTAAAATTATTTCTGGGTACATTTAAAGACGCCATGGTAATTGTCTTACTCATTGTGGCTGCTATTCAAATGATTCTTGGTGATGTTATGGAGTCCGTGATTATCTTTGCTGTTTTAATGGTGAACTCAATCGTGAGTGTTGTTCAAACAAAAAAAGCAGAAGGTTCACTAGATGCGCTTCGTCAATTATCAGCCCCATTGGCTAAAGTCATTCGTAATGGTACAAAAGAATCCATTCCAGCAAAAGAATTAGTTGTTGGTGATATCGTTTTACTAGACGCTGGTGATTATGTTCCTGCTGACGGTCGATTATTAGAAAGTGGTTCATTGCGCGTCGATGAAGGTATGTTAACTGGTGAATCATTACCTGTTGAAAAAAATACCGAACAATTAACAGGTGATGCTCCCGTTGGCGATCGTCGCAATATGGTCTTTAGCGGTTCAATGGTTGTTTATGGTCGTGGCTTGTTCGTTGTGACAGCTATTGCTAACCAAACAGAAATTGGAAAAGTAGCCAATCTACTAAATAGTGCTGAACCAAAAGCAACGCCGCTTCAAGTAAAATTAGATGCTTTCAGTAAAAAATTAGGTTTTGGTATTCTTGGGTTGTGTATTCTGATATTTGCCATTCAAGGCGCTCGTATTTACTTTACACAACCAGAAGATATGACTAAAGAAATTTTACAAGCCTTCATGTTTGCCGTAGCAGTTGCAGTTGCAGCCATTCCTGAAGCTTTACAGTCAATTGTTACGATTGTCTTATCTGTTGGAACGAATAAAATGGCAAAAAAACATGCAATTATTCGTAAACTTCCAGCTGTCGAAACATTAGGTTCAACTAGTGTCATTTGTACAGATAAAACAGGAACATTAACTCAAAATAAAATGACCGTTGTTGATTATTATTTACCCAATGGACAAACTGGTGATTTTGCTACAGATCCAACTCAATGGTCTGCATCTGAAAAACGTCTAATTCAAATTGCTGTTTTGTGTAATGACTCAACAATCAATGAGGAAGGACAAGAACTTGGTGATCCAACAGAAGTAGCTTTAATTGCATATAGCAATGCTGTCAATCAACCTTACCAATTAGTTCGCTCTTCATTCCCACGAGAAGATGAGATTCCTTTTGATTCTGATCGTAAATTAATGTCTACTGTTCATACTATCTCTGGCGAACGGATGATGTTAACAAAAGGTGGTCCAGATGTTGTCTTCCAACGTTGTAGCCATGTATTGCTAGATGGTGAAGTTGTTCCATTAACTGACGATTTACTTCGTAGCCTATCTGATCAAAACGAAGATTTTTCTAACCGAGCTTTACGAGTATTAGCTTATGCTTACAAACCTGTAGAGACTAACCAACAAATTACTTTAGATGATGAACAAGATTTAGTTTTAGTTGGACTAACTGCTATGATTGATCCTCCTCGTGACGCTGTTTATGCAGCAATCGACGAAGCAAATAAAGCAGGAATTCATACAGTCATGATTACAGGTGACCACAAAACAACTGCCAAAGCAATTGGACGTGATATTGGTTTAATGGTAGATGGTGATATTGCCTTAACTGGGCAAGAATTAGATGCTTTAACTGATCAAGAACTAGATAGTAAATTAGAAAAAATTAGTGTTTACGCTCGAGTTTCTCCAGAGAATAAAATTAGAATTGTTCGCGCATGGCAACGCAAAGGCAAAATCACAGCAATGACTGGTGACGGTGTTAATGATGCACCTGCCTTAAAACAAGCTGATATCGGAATTGCGATGGGTAGCGGAACGGATGTTGCTAAAGATGCCTCTGCAATGGTATTAACAGATGATAATTTTGTTTCAATTATCAGTGCAGTTGAAGTTGGACGTAATGTCTTTGATAATATCAAAAAAGCTATTGCTTATCTATTTGCTGGTAACTTAGGCGCAATCATTGCAATCATTGTTGCGTTACTAATGAACTGGGTGAATCCATTTACTGCCTTACAATTACTATTTATTAATTTAGTGAATGACTCTTTACCTGCAATTGCATTAGGTATGGAAAAAGCTGAACCAGATGTAATGAACCGCAAACCTCGTAATGTTCAAGAAGGAATATTTGCTGGAGCTACATTAAAATCAGTTATTTATCGTGGAACTTTAATCGGAGTAGCTGTAGTAATTTCACAATATATTGGTATGGGTATCTCACCTGAAATTAGCGTGGCAATGGCCTTTACAACCTTAATTTTAGCAAGAACCTTACAAACATTCCCTGCTCGTTCAAATACCCAAACTTCTCTTGCTGCTGGCTTTTTTAGTAATAAATATGTCTTTTTAGCAGTTGGCATTTGTTCTGTCCTTTATGGAATTACGTTATTACCAGGTGTTCGTTCAATCTTCTCAATTCCAACCAACTTTGGTTGGGCACATTGGTTAACAGCGGCTAGTTTAGCTGTTATCGCAGTAATTTTAATGGAATTAGCTAAATTTTTACCAGGAAAAAATAACTAATATTTATTAAGTACTCTTAGAACAAAGCTAGAAAAAGGCTAACTGAGGAGATTCCTTCCTCAGTTAGCCTTTTATTTTTTAGTTCGATTTCATTAATTCAGTTACATATGCAACTGTTTCTGGTTGATTAGCTTCAATTTCAGCAATCTTATCTGCAAATTGTGGCAAGTGTGCTTTATGAGCAATTAATAACTCATCAAGTAAAGTTTTCGACATCTTTCCACCTGGCACTAATGGATTGATTGTAAATGCATGTAAAGCTGCACCGTAATCGCCATCAATTGCTGCACGGATAACCGTTTCTTCCATTGCTTTCATGCCTTGGATTAAACCACGTGCTGCTGGCGGGAATGTTCCCCAGTTATAAGGTTCTGGACCATGACCTGTAACAGGACCAGATACTTCAACCACACAATCATAAGGAAGATCAACAATTGTTCCATTATTTTCAGTCGAAACAACCATGTCTGTCCGTTTATCATTTTGGATAGATGCGATTAACTCACAAGCTGCATCACTATAATGCGTACCACCACGTTGCTCTAACTCTTTTGGTTTATAATCTAATTTAGGATCTTTATACAGTTCAAACAAACGCGTTTCTGTTGCTTTTACAACTTGAGCCCTTGTTTCACCTTTTTTAAATTCCTCTACCGAATGCGCTAACATTTCGTCTTCGATATAGTAATAACGATGGTAGCCACATGGCAACATACCTAAATCTTTAATTTGTTCATAATGGAATGGCACATTATGAATATTTTTCAAATGACTTTCAGATGCATGTTCTGGTGAATAAATTAAATCAATTAATTCTTGTGTACGTTCATTTCCTTCTTTATCCCACACACGGTGCCAATGGAAATGGTTAATTCCTGCATATTTGATAAATAAATCTTTTTCAGGAATACCTAATTTTTCTGCTGCTTGCTTGCTATGTCCGATTGGAACGTTACATAAACCAGCTGTTTTTTTCCAGCCGCCATGTTTAATTGCTGCTTCTGTGACCATACCTGCTGGATTCGTAAAGTTTACTAACCATGCATCTGGACATAATTCTTTCATATCTTCAATAATCCCTAAAATCACTGGAATTGTACGGAACGCTTTAAACATTCCACCAGCACCATTCGTTTCTTGACCTAACACACCATGAGATAATGGAATACGTTCATCTTTAATACGTGCTTCTAATAAACCAACACGGAATTGAGTGGATACATAATCCGCATCTTTTAAGGCTTCACGACGATCTAAGGTTAAATGTACTGTCCAAGGAAGACCAGCAGCCTTAACCATCCGTTTCGCCATCTCACCAACGATTGCTAATTTTTCTTTACCTGCTTCAATATCTACTAACCAAATTTCTTTAATTGGCAACTCATCTTTACGTTTGATGTAGCCTTCAATTAATTCTGGCGTATAACTTGAACCGCCACCAATAGTTACAATCTTTAATGCATTTCTCGACATATAAATATCCTCCTATTAAGCGTTTTCTTTTCTACAAATTAACTATACTTTGTGTAATGCATTACATGTCAAGAAAGGAATTGTATATCTTTGTATTTATTTTAGAACCGCTTACAAATCAGCGTTTCTGAGTTTTCTATTTAGCCAGTCTTTGTCTTAAACTATAGGAAATTTGTAGGAAGACATCATAATAAAAAGAACTACGTGGACATACATAAAAAAAACTATTAAGCTACCAATTACCGATTGACCATCGATTATCAGCGGCCTAATATGTTTTTTGTTACTGCTCCATTATTTTGGAGCAGCTCCCCAACCGATTAGAAATGAGAAGCTTTTTTCTATTAATTTATATTATTTCCACTAAACTAAGTCGTTTTATGACTTTTTGCTATGAATAGCAGACATTACTTTTCGAGCTAACGGCTGTGCAATCAATAGTTCAATAAATAAAACAATACCAAA
Source organism: Carnobacterium gallinarum DSM 4847 (assembly GCF_000744375.1). Taxonomy (NCBI): domain Bacteria; kingdom Bacillati; phylum Bacillota; class Bacilli; order Lactobacillales; family Carnobacteriaceae; genus Carnobacterium; species Carnobacterium gallinarum. The sequence continues at coordinate 588,227 of NZ_JQLU01000005.1, forward strand.
GTTTCTAGGCCAAGCCATTAAAAATCTAGCTATAAGTCCTTGTTCAAAAACAAACCCATGGCCAATAAAGTCTCCAATCAAAGTCATGCAGAATGACATACCGACTACAGTAAATAATATTGAAAAAAGAAGGTGAGCGTTAAAGCTATCTTGAGTTCCTGAATATTTTTCTACTAGTTTATTAACAAAGCGGCTAATAACAAAATTTTCAAGTAACATCGCCACAATAAAAAATAATGGAAAAGCTTTTAAGATGATAAATAGCACCTCTTTATTTATTGTATAGAATTGAAGGTAAATATTTAGGAAAGTCATTAAAAATGCTGTTATTCCACAAATAATCACACCATATAAAAGCCCTTCTTTATTACTTTGAGGTAAGCGTAAATCATGTTTCATTGTCAGTCTCCTATCTTTTTATCAGAGAACAAAAAAAGACGCAGAATCCCATCTGTTCAGATGGTTCCTACGTCTACTTGTAATGTTCACTGTTTGACAATTATAACAAAACAATTGAGTGCTGTCTAGATTAAAATGATAAATATTGTTTATTCCAATTTTTTTAATAAATACTGATTGCTTTTGTTGTAGGATGTTTTTGTATGTCAAAAGGCTTCTCTTATAACTACGTAGTTGTTTTCTATTTAACTTTTAAGAATGTAATTTCGAAGAGTTCAAGCAAGCTAATTTTATTTAAACTCAATTAAACATGACTGAAAAAAATTAAAATAGCTCCTTTAGAATTAATGATTTTTAATCCTTTGATTTCATTAAGAAGAAATGAACTTGCACCTCTACTAGCATTTCACCACCAAAAAGTTTATACTAATAACAAATCAAAAATAGTTCGAGGTGAAAGACATGAATTTTGTTGCATTGGATTTTGAAACAGCCAATCATGAACGCCATAGTGCTTGTTCCGTTGCTATGACGGTGGTACGCAACAGCCAAATTGTTGATAATTACTATACACTCATTAAACCTGAGACGCCTTTTTTCTGGCGGAATGTCCAGATACATGGCATTCATGAGGAAGATGTTGCTGATGCACCAAAATTTCCAGATATATGGGATAATATGAAGCCCTTCTTTATTGAAAATCGTCTAATCGTTGCACATAACTTGCCGTTTGACCAAGGCGTTCTCAACGCATGCTTAGATTACTACGGGCTTGAACGTCCGCACTTCCAGACTCTATGCACCGTGCAGTCAAGTAAAAAATTATTGACTCAGCTTCCGAATCATAAGCTGAATACTGTTAGTGATTATTTAGGAATCGATTTAAAAAATCATCATCATGCCTTAGATGACAGTAATGCTTGTGCCAACATCTTGCTTTATTTAGAAGATCAATTTGGCACGGATCCATTAAAAAAATTAGTTAAGCATGTCTGACTTAAAATAAAACAAAGCGAGCCACTAGAAAGTCTAGCGGCTCGCTTTGTTTTATTTTCTATATTTTTTACTATTAATCTGGATCGATCATCTTACTCATTAAATATACATCGAGATAAACGCCATCTGAAAAGACGCCACGTTGCATGACTCCTTCTTCGACAAATCCAACTTTGCGGTATAGATCAATTGCTCGCTGATTTCTAGCTTGAACGGTTAATTCAATTCGCCGAACGCGTTCTGTTTCTATAGCCCACTCAATTAGCTCCGTAACTAGATTCGTTCCTAAACCAAAGCCCCAGTAATCTCGCTCTACTGAGACGCCTAGCTCAGCAATGTGACATAATTTAGGCTCTTGATTCCCTGTCAGTGACGCTGCCGCGATTACTTTTTTGCCCAATAACGCCACTAGCAAACAAACATTTTCAGCCTCTACGATTCGCTCAAGATGAAGCTCCTCTTCTTCTAACGTAAGCTGTACACCTTCAGATCCCATTGATAAAAAATCCGTTTCGACTGCTGTTTTTTCTAAAAAGCGAATCACCTCGGCTGCATCACTTGGGAGAGCTTCGCGTATGACGATATCAATTTCTTCCGACAAAAACGATCACCTTTTTCCATCCTTTATAGTTGCTACGCTTGATTATTACTTTTAGCAAATGCCTCTAACAGAGCTTCATATCGTCTTCCAACTGCTGACAAAGAAATTTCACGTTCTGCCAGATCGGTTCCAGCTGGGACAAGCTTGACTTGTAGATAATCCTTAGGTAAATCTTCTGGAATAAAAGTCGCCCATTCAACTACAGAGACGCCCTCGCCTTGAAAATACTCTTCTAGACCAAGTTCATCGCCACCTGTTTCTTCTAGACGGTAAACATCCATATGATACAACGGCAAACGTCCATCTGTATATTCTCGAATAATCGTGTAAGTCGGACTTTTAATCACCCGTTGAATTCCAAGACCTTCTGCCAAACCTTTAGTAAAGGTTGTCTTTCCAGCACCTAGATTGCCTTCTAAAAGCACTACATCACCCGCTTCTAAATAATTCGCCAGCTTTCTAGCTACTTTTTTTGTTGCTTCTTCATTTTCGGCTCTAATGGTAACCATCGATTATCCAACCTTTCCATAATTATTAAATAGTTCAATTAACGTTTTCAGTTAGAGGTTACATTTACTTAAATTTCGTGATACGCACCGTATACTTCTTGTTTCTTTAGCTCACGAATTTTAGCGACTTCTTTAATTGCATCCTTACTTGAGCAGTCTGTTTCTGTCATTATCAGCTCAACATGTTCTTTTAAACTTAACGCTTGCCAGCTTAAATCCACTGCTGCTGCTAAACTTCCATCAGGATTTCCGTCTAGAATTAAACAAAATTCACCACGAATTTCATTATCCGTCGCCCAGATTAAAGCATCTGCTAAACTGCCTCTTAGGAATTCTTCAAACTTCTTCGTTAATTCACGACAGCAAACAATCCGTCGTTCCTCACCAAATACAGCAATCATTGCTTTTAAGACTTCCTTTAGACGATGCGGAGACTCGTATAGAATGATCGTTTCTTGATGACGGTTTAACTCCTCTAGCGCTGCCAGCTGCTCTTTTTTCTTTCTTGGCAAGAAACCATAAAAATAAAAAGGCTGTGGTGCTAATCCAGAAGCAATTAATGCAGTTAATCCAGCATTTGCGCCAGGTAAAGGTACAACTGGAATTCCTGCTTCAATACACGCCACAACTAATTCATGACCAGGATCACTAATTGATGGCATACCTGCATCGCTAACTTGGGCGACTGAAAGTCCCTGTTCTAGCTTTTCAATTAATTGTCCGATTCGCTCCTGGGTGTTATGTTCATGAAAGCTAATTTGCGAGGTCGTTATTTCAAAATAATTTAATAGCTTTTGCGTATTACGTGTATCCTCAGAAGCAATCAAGTCCACTTCTTTTAGCATCCGGATACCTCGAATCGTCATATCTTCCAAATTGCCAATCGGCGTCGGAACTAAATAAAGGATGCCTCTTGTTTCATCATGAAAGCTCTTTTGACTTTGAATCATCTCCACTAACCTCCTCACTATTTATCACACAAATTTGCTGGTTATCGATAGGAAATACAACGCCAGCCTTTTTTAAAAAATTAATCTTTTGTAAGCGTGTCTGCTTTTTAAAGGCATATTCTGCCTTTGTTGCCTCGCTCCGAGTTGCAAAGCTAGCCGCATAAATCATTTTTAAAGGACGGCGAAATTTAGGCTTCGTATATTTGGCGCCCACTCCATCATTATGTTCCTTTTCACGACGTTTTAAATCTGTTGTATAACCGCCATAAAAACTATCATCCTTACAGTGCAATACATAAAAATAGCTAAGCTTCTTTTCCATACATAATCTCTCTTATCTCTGGTAAATAGTCGTTTTCCTCACTATAAACAGTTAATGGCGGCATTACTCGAAAACCAGTATCCTTGCCGTCCTTAATTCCTTCAATCAATAGAATATTGGCTTCGCGTCCCTCTTTTGGATAAACTAATTGCATTCTTTTAGGCGCTAAACGATTTTTCTGCATCGCGGCTAAAATCTCAACTAATCGATCTGGTCGATGAACAAAGTAAGCTTTACCATTCATTTTCAGTAAGTCGCTTGTGACTTTCATGACTTCGTTTAAATTTGTATAAATCTCATGTCTAGCAATCGCCAAATGAATATTCGGATTTTTCTGACTTGTAACTGGTGTTGAAAAATAAGGTGGGTTACAAGTTACCACATCAACTGAATCCTTAGGAATCCATTGAGTTGCATCCTTTAGCGCTCCATGAATCATTGAGACTTGCTGATCCAAGTGATTTAGCTGAATACTTCGTTGTGCCATATCGGCTAGCCGCTCTTGTAATTCAATACCAATAATTGGACTTTGAGTTTTTTCACTTAATAATAAACCCACTGCGCCATTTCCGGCACATAAATCAACAATTTTAGCCTTAGAATAACGTGGTAAATTAGCAAAATGGGCTAATAAAACCGCATCAAGCGAGTAAGAAAAAACCGTTGGACTTTGGATAATATCAAGATTTGCTCGGACTAATCGGTCAAGCCGTTCATCCCCTTTTAACCATTGATTCAAAATTAGTTCACTTCCTTGTCCATTCATTCCATTGTCGCCATTTATTATAGCATAATTTAGGACTAGGCGGATGATTGATTTTAATTTGAAACAACTAGCTTTTACGATTTAAATAAGTTGTTACTTGACCATCTACTTGACGTTCAAAGTTAATTGGTTCACCCAAAAAAGCACTTAATGATTCTTTGGTGAGTAAATCGTGAGTTGCTCCTTTGGCAACTATTTGACCTTCTTTTAGCAATAACATTTTATCAAAACAAGGCAATAGTTCTTCTGTATGATGCGTAATATATAACAAGGTCGTCATGGGCGAATTTTTTGCAATTTCTTCAATATGATTTAACAAATTTCGCTTTGCAACTAAATCCAAGCCGGTGCAAGGTTCATCCAAAATCAATAATTTGGGCTGGGCCATCAAGGCTCGAGCAATTAAAATTAGTTGACGTTGCCCCTGAGAACATATTTCATAGCCCTTACCAATCAAATGCGCTCCGCCAGATAAACGTAATTGTTCTTTGGCCGTCTCCATTAATTCTTCCGTTGCTTTAACATGGAGACCAATCGTAGCAAAACGTCCACTAGCAACAATTTCCTCTGCTGTTTCATGTTCATATAGGCGCTGTTGTAAGGCCGAACTAACCCAACCGATAGATTGTCTTAAATCAGGCAAAGAAGTTTGACCAAATACTTGATCGAACACTGTTATTTTCCCTTCACTTGCCCACATGTAGCCATTAATTAATTGCATTAAAGTCGTTTTCCCTGAACCATTTAGACCTAGTATGCCCCAACGTTCTCCGGCTTTTACTTGCCAGTTAATCTCTTTTAAAATCCAATTATTTTGTCTTTTAAACCACACATCTTCAAATTCAAACATCCTATCTCCCCCGAGTTCTCAATTTGTTAAAACCATTATTATCAGAGTACCACATAACTGAAGCGACTAATAATAGTTTCTTACATACTTAGTATCCTAAAAGAATACAGCGAGTCGGATAACATTATCAGTTTAATAAACTACTAAAAAACCATAAAAAATCAACATTCGCTAAAATAGATTTCTTATGGTTGATACTGTTTAAACTAGCTATCCCACTTACACATAATTGGTAAGAATGTTATTGATTAAATTCATTTAAAGGCGGGTATTTTAACTTCTGCATTTCAGCATTGGACAGACCACTACCACCCCAATATTTCTGTTGTATATCTTTTTGTAATTCTTTATAAGCTTGAACTGTTACAGTACCTTTTTCATAATGGTATTCATAATAACTATCTGGTTCATCTTTGACGGACACTAGGAGATTATAACCACCTAATTTCCAATCTTTTTGAAATTCTTTAATAAGAATTTCATTTTCTGTTATTCCTTGTTGGTCCATATAGCTATTTATAGAAACCTCAGCTTTATTTTTATTTACTAGTACCACCAAGAAAAAAAGTAAACCTATAGTTATTAAAATTATAATATATTTTTTCATATTCTACTCCCTAGTACGTTTTAACTAACACAGGTTTGTATGAAAGCGTAAAATGATCAATTAATCCATATGGTGAAACAATTCCTACTGAACTAGTTCCATTAGCCCAACCACGTGATTCGATTGCAATTTCTTCTGGAAATTGCCCAAAATTATTTGATTTAAGCCAATCTGAGTATGATAAAGAATTTTCTAAAACTGATTCATTCTTTCCATCTTTAAAAACTTTTTCAAACTCTTCATTCTCTACAATCCACTGCTCTAACGAAAGTTGATTAGAGTCAATGTATCCATCTTGAACCCCCTCATAGTAAAGAGATTGATAATCTATATTCTCTGCTGCTGCATATTGTCCTCCACACAATAATCCAAGTACCATTCCCATAAAAACTACTAATTTTTTCATTGTCTCACTCCTAAAATTGAATTTTAGACATTATGTACTAGCTATAATAAGCATAACATATCTATTTAAAAACAAAAATATTATTTTGTAACATTATAAAAATATAAAAATAAAATAACTGAAAAAATTATTAATATAACAAAAAAAGATGCTACCGACTCAACTAAAGAGTCTCTAGCATCAATTTATTTTAAGTTACGATTAATTATTTTGAAACTACAGTAAAACGTTGATTTATATGTTTTCCTTGTTCGGCTTCATCAATTAATGCAATCGCATAGTCTGCATATGAAATCTCGCTTTCACCTGCTCCATTAACTAATAAATTTTCTTCTCCTGCTGTATAACTGCCTGTGCGTTCTGCATCTGGCAAGAACATTGCTGATGGGCTTAAATAAGTCCAAGTTACATCAGATACTGTTTTTAATGTATTCAAAGCTATCCCCATACTATTAGAAGTTGGTTTATAAGCATCTGGAAATCCTGGTGTATCCATCAAACGAACCGTTTGTTCTGGATCAACATACAAGCTTCCAGCCCCACCAACTACCATTAAACGAGGTGCTTTATGACCTTTTAAGAGATCCGTTAAATGCGCTAACGTAGTTTGATGCATTTCTTCTTCACCATCAGGTGCATTAAAAGCATCAACTAAAATATCTAGCTCTTTTACATCATCATAGCTAAGTTCTAGAATATCACGTTCTAAAACAGTAACTTTAGTATCTGTAATTTTAGCTGCATTACGAACAATAGCCGTTACTTCATGACCTCGTGACACAGCTTCTTTCAAAATAAAATTACCTGATTTTCCACTTGCTCCAATAATACCAATTTTCATCTAAAATTCCTCCTAATTCTTTTTTGTAACTACGAAAGTTACAATACGTATATAATAAAAAGGCGAACAACTTGCTCAACCTTACTAAAACCATCCTCTACATCTAAGCCAATTGATCATGCTTTTGAAGCTTATCTAAGATATCTGCCAAAGTTTCATTACCTAGCTCGTTAATTAAAGCTTTTTCAGCATTAGACATACTTTCTTCTAAAGCACTCTGAATGTTTCTTCCAATAATACAATCTGGATTTGTATTTTGATGAAGACTAAACAGCTTACTCTCTGCCGGTGTCACAGCCTGATAAATAGCTGACAAGCTGATTTCACTTGGCTCCTTAATTAAAGAAATACCACCAATCCCTGGTGCTGAATTCACCATTCCCGCCTTCTTTAGCAAACCAACTACACGCCGAATAACAACTGGATTCGTATTCACACTACCTGCAATAAAATCTGAATATATTGTCATTTGACGATTCAACGCTAACAAAGATAACACATGAACAGCTACTGGAAATTTAGTTGAAATACTCATAACAACTCTTCCTCTCTATCTGTAACTATTATAGTTACAAAAAACTTTTTTGTCAACAATAAAATAAGCTTTTATCAACTAAATGACCAAAAGCTTATTAGCGACTTCTCTTTAATTGCTTAAATCCGTTCATTTGCAGCAATTAACTCAAAAATTGATTCTGTATGACTTGTAATAAAATGATACGCAGTTGGCTCATTTTTTAATTCTACTACTTTAAACTGATCATCTTCTTTTAGCATATGAAAAGTAAATTTTGTTGTCACTTTTTGACGTCCTAAAAATTCATTTAATTCTTCTGCATTCATTTTATTCATCTGTTATTCCGCCTCTCGATTTGCATTCTTTGATTTGATACTACTATAACACAGATTTTATTTTTACACTTCTGTTTTAATACAATTTTTTGTAGTAATTTTTTCAATTGTCAAATTTCAGACATATTTGTTCATTTATTCACAATGTATTCCTTTTTATTATTCATTAATCAAAAAAACCTTTTATACAGCACATTAAATTTACCAATAGTTTTCAAAAAATGCTCAAACAATCACAAAATAACATAAAAAAAGACTATGCTTTTAAAACATAGTCTACTATTTTATTAAAGTAACTCATTTGCATCCGTTAATTCAAATGTTGCTTCTGCATTTTCTTCAATAAAGGTATAAGCCTCTGGTTCATTTTTTAATGAAATTACAATCATAAAATTATCAGGATTTACCATGTTAAATGTAAATTTCGTTGTTTCCTTTTGACGTTTTAAAAATTCTGTTATCTCTTCTGCTGTCATTTGATTCATAGAAATCCTCCAACCTTTCTGTGTATAAAGCGTTTTCTTTTTTGGTTACTTCTTAATATAACACAACTTTACAGATATATCCTAGTATTTAGTTTCTAGCCACAGAAAAAACTCTCTAAAAAGAGCATTTCTTCAATCCTATATCTGATACTTTAAATAGATAACAGAGATACATACCAATAGCAGCACCTATAAAGCCTACTAATTGATTTTCAAATAAGGATCAAAGATTTTTTGCTTTTTCTCCCCCTATCAAAAGAGATCTATACACCAAATTAAGCAAAAAACTTCAAGCAAGATTCCCCTGCTTGAAGTCCAATTTATTAGTTTAAACTTTACTTTCTTTCTCCATAGATAACATCCAAACAAAATGCACATGGTTCATCATCAACTCGACGAGAGCCATAAAAGACGTTACAGACATGAAAGCCATCTTCATATAACTTTTCCAAATTCATACGGGATTTAGTCATCTCAGGCTCAATCACTTCTTCATCAACCTGTTTTTGCTTTTCAATATCACTTAAACGATCTCTTAGATGCTGATTCTCAATACGTAAAATAGCATTTTCTTCTACCAATTCTTCTACTCCAGTTTTAAGTGCAGTAATTTGGCGTAATGTAGCATCAGTATCTAATTCTAATTTGGTAAAACTATCATACAAAGTTCTTTTATCCATGCGTCCTCACCTACTTTTTTTATATGAACTTTTCTAAGAATTAAGTGTAACAGTCTTCCCATTATTGACTTGCTAAAGCTTCATTTAGTTCATCCATCGTGTATTCTAAAGGCGTTTCTCGACCTTTCAAACGCACTTTAATAATTCGATTAAGTAGATTTAAACCAATAACAGTACCTTCACCATCTGGTGTAACTACTTTCTTTCCATAATCTGGTAATTCACGTTTAGCTGCTTCGTATTCATCATTCTCATATTTCAAACAGCACATCAAACGACCACACAAACCAGAGATTTTTGTCGGATTTAATGAAAGATTTTGATCTTTCGCCATCTTAATAGAAACAGGCATAAAATCACCTAAGAACGTTGAACAACACAGCATCCGACCACAGGGACCAATCCCTCCCAATAGCTTCGCTTCATCACGAACACCAATCTGACGTAATTCAATTCGTGTTTTAAAAATACTAGCTAAATCCTTAACTAATTCTCGAAAGTCAACTCGACCTTCTGCACTAAAATTAAAGACCATCTTGCTACGATCGAAAGTATATTCAACATTAATCAGTTTCATTTCTAGCTTATGTTGAGCAATTTTTTCAGTAGCAATCTCATATGCTTTAGTTGCATCCTGTTTATTTTGTTTTTCTTTATCAAAATCTTTTTCAGTTGCAACACTGTTAATGGGTTTCAAAGGATGAATTAAATCTTCCTCTAAAACTTCTTTTTTATCTATCACAACACTGCCGATTTCGACACTATGCTGCGTTTCTACAACTACTCGGTCACCAACACTACACTCCCAAACACCAGGAGAAAAGTAATAAATTGTGCCAGCATGTTTAAATCTAACACCAATTACGGTTTTCATGAACGTTCCCTCACACTCCGGCTTTATCTTGTTTTTACGGGAGATACACTCATTAATAGAAGGACCATTTGTTCAAATACACCTTGAGCAGAAACATTGCTTTCCAGTTTTTTCTTACTGAACAAAATCGTTTCGATTGCCTGAGTAATATCTTTTCCTCGACTTTGCGCCAGAAACTCCTGTAAATTTTTTTGATATTGAGGATAGGCTAATAAATCAACGGAACCATATAAAAGCATCAACGCATCTCGATAAGCCAATAACAATAATTCAAAAATTAACAGTTGTTGCTCACGTTCTTTAAAGTGAGGCATCACATCTGTTTGAACAAAAATAAAAGCCTGTTTTTCATTTTGAGAAATTAATTGAAACCATTTCCAAATAATTCCCCTAGATTCATTAAACCACTCATTGCGATTCATTTCAACTGCTGTTTCTAAACTATTTGTTAAATGTACCAATAATGAACCTTGATTTTCACTAATATCAGATTTTTGCAGTTCATTTAATAGCATTTTTTTCGATAATGGAGAAAAATGCACTAATTGACAGCGGGATAAAATAGTCGGTAAAATACGTTGCTTAGCTGTTGTCAGTAGAAAAGCAATTACGGTTCCCTCTGGTTCTTCTAAAAATTTTAGTAAACTATTCGCTGCTCCAATTGTCATTTTTTCGACATCTTCTACAATAAAAATCTTTTGACGACTTTCAACACCACTTTTAGAAAATTCGACTTTTAATTCTCTAACTTGATCCACTTTAATCGAAAGACCATCTGGCGCTAACTCAATCACATCAGGATGCTGATGTTCTAGAATTCGGGTACAATTCTGACAGTGACCACAAGGTAAATTATCTTCCTGTTTATTTAAACAAAAAACACCTTGTGCTAACCATAATGCCATCTCTTTTTTCCCAACTCCAGCAACGCCTTCAAAAAGGTAAGCATGAGCAAGTTGCCCATGCTTAAGATTTTGTTTAAATCGAGTAAAAAGCTGCGGTTGGAGCCATTCTAGATTTTGTTCATTTTCCATACCCATAACCTCAGTTTCTTCTCTCATGATTAAAATTGATGGAACTGATCAACTGGCATAACAAAGACAGTTGCACCACCAACTTGAACTTCAATCGGATAAGGCATATGTGTGTCCATTGAAACATCTAAACTAATTGGAGGCGTCATAAATTGTTCTCTTGCCTGACAAGTATCTTTAATAATATTCAGTACTTCCTGAACACGTTCATCTTCAATCCCAACAATAAATGTCGTATTTCCTGCTTTTAAAAAGCCACCTGTTGTTGAAAGTTTAGTGGCACGAACTCCAGCATCCACAAATTCATTTGATAAACGTCCGCTATCTTTATCTTGTACAATCGCTAGTACTAATTTCATTTTAATCAACCTCTCTCAATTTTATTTAGTTTAAAATCTTGTTGGAAATCGTTCCTTAATTAAATTAAAGCACGTTGTAACTACTTCTTCAATTGATCCTGCAGCATCAATTAATATAATTCGTTCTTGATTATCTTCCACTAAAGTTAAGTAGGCAGCACGAACTTGTTCATGAAATTCAAGTTTTTCTTGATCCAATCGGTCAAATTGACGTTCTTCCTTACTACGATTAATCCGCTCCAAACCTACACTGGCTTCAATATCTAAATAAAGCGTTAAGTCTGGCTCAATTCCCTCTGTTGCAAATCGATTCATTTCAGCAACTTCTTGAATACCAATTCCACGACCAGCACCTTGATAAACCAATGAACTATCCACAAAACGATCACAAATTAATAATGCTCCTCTTGCCAATGTTGGTTTAATTTTTTCTACTAAATGTTGTCTGCGAGATGCAGTATAAAGCAAAGCTTCTGTTCGAACATCCATTTCTGTATTCGCTGGATTTAAAATTAATTCGCGAATTTCTTCAGCAATTCGACTACCGCCTGGCTCTCTAGTTGCAACAATATCAATTGTCATCGCGTCCTCAAGCCTTGGCAACAACTCCCGAAGTACACTCGTCTTACCAGCACCATCTGGACCTTCAATCGTTATAAAAATACCTTCCACTTTACCCTACCCCTTATCTTCTATATCTAATTCTTATTATACTTTATCCACACTTAACCGTCTAATTCTTCCGCCTCAAGAATTTAATTTAACTGTAAAATCACCCAGAAACATAAAAAAATTAAACTACAGCCTCCACATAAAATAGCCAATTCTTTCAAAATACTCGGACGTTTATTCACACCATCAGGAAAATTTTTATACTTTTCTTCCAAAAATCGGCTACGTCTAAGGAACCAAATTAAAAAAACAGCAATTGAAGTGATTCCAATTAAAAGTAGACCATTTAAAATACTTTCCTTCTCTGATCCCGTCATGACTTTAATCATGATAATAGCGCCTGACAGTCCCGTAAAAAAACTCCAAAATGTAAAATTAATAACAAATAACGTTCGCCAATCAAATGTTGATTCTCGGCTATTTTCATCCATACGTCTAAATAATTCCTGAAAATCTCTGATTTTATCTAGCAACTATGAACTCCCCCAATTTATACCCCTTAATAAAATAATGTTCTCCCCAAATTCACATTACAATTAATAAAAAAAACCTTCATCTGCCAAGTAACCTTCAGCAGCCTCTTTTGTTTTAAAAATTGCCTCAAGTCCACCATGAGACATTAAGATCGACCACATGCCATTAGAATACTGTAAAGTCAATACATCTCGATGATCGTCTTGCCATTCCTCCGAATAACCTTCTTCAAAACCATCCTCAGTTTTCTTTAAATATTCAATTGCCTGTTGTACAAGCTTATGAATTGTTCCTTCATCTTCATCTCTAATTGAAATATACCCTTTAACCGTCTCTTCATCAGGCAAATACCCCGCATAAATTAAGGCATTCCCATTTTTAGGGTGTAAGAATTTTACAACCGTTGTTTTGGCTACCGCACTTTCTGTAAAATGATAGTTTAAACGATTCATTGAAACTTCATTAACCGTCAACTCTGAGTAGCTATCAAAAATTGCCTTTTTCTCGTCAAATGATAACATGTATATCATCCTTTCCCTACATATCTATTTCCTTATTATAACAGGATTTAACCTGAAATACTTAGTTGCTTGCATAATTTTAAAAGTTTCTGTAAATTCAATTAATTTTCTGTTCTTTTTTTTGCCTTTTTCTACTCATTTAGCAGTATAATAAGTAGATAAAACTTTTTAGATAGAGGGGTTTCAATGAATTTATTTTTAGAATTTGCAGTCTTACTATATTTTATGTATCAACAATTTTCTTTTGAGCGGGTATCTCGACTAAACTTTGTAGCGATTCCTATATTCTCACTGTATCAATTATCCTTAACACTTCCTGAGGGAGAAAAATCAATCTCATTAGTAGGTATTCTTCTAATCAGCCTGATCGGACTTTTAATTGGATTTTTTCAGGCTAGCCATGTTGAAGTAAAACTTGTAGAAGCCAATAAAAGCTATGTCCGCATTAACGGAGAGGAAACACCTATTTATAAAAAAATTGTAGAATCACGAGCGGGTTTTCGGTATTTAATTGGTTGGATTTTTATTTTCGGCTTAAAATACGGAATTGGCTTTCTACTTCATGAAAAAATTGAAGGTAGCCTGATTCGTTCTCTTTTCGCTGAAATTCTACGAGAAATCTTTCTATTTCTCTCTTTAGCTCCACGCAACGAAGCAACTGCTTGGATTGACTGGTTGTTAATTGGTACTTCAGGAACAGCCTTCAGTATTTACACATTACGAAAACATGAATTAATTCGGAAAATCGTAATGAAGAAAGAATTATAGTTCTCTACTAAAATAAACTCTTGAAAGTTAGATTAAGCATCTAACTTTCAAGAGTTTTTATTGATAAATCCAATCTCAATACAAATTCTCACGATAAATTCGGAGATTTAACAAGTTCTCCTCTTCTTGATAGCTAATCTCCACAGAATCCACTAGCATCCCAACTAAACTATAATCTTCCTGTTCACAATGCATCCCCATTAAATGTTCGTAATAATCGTCCATCTCTGGTTGTCGTTTTACTTCTAACAAGCTACGAAGACTCGTTAAATCATTCGGACACTGAGAAATCTGACCTTCAATTTCTAACCAAGTTCCCTCTTTATTAACAGTCAAATTAATTTGAACATCTTCAACCTTATTATCAAAGAAATAACCCACTAATTCTTGCATAATTTTTTGTGCTTTATTTCGCTCTTCATTCATATACATGACATTACTCCTTTTTCCGACTCAAAATAGCATCATAGATGGGAACCAAGAGTGCTGCTGTAAAGCCTCCTGAAAAACCATTATTATACAAGTTCATTCCACCATGTAAATAACCAACGTTCATGACCAACGCCATGTGCATAAACCCTGCAATAATTCCATAAACACTTCCATAATATCCACTAATCGGTGCCAACGTTGTACCGAATAACGCTGCTAGCAAAGCATTTGTAGAATCCGGTTGATAAATATTCAAAATCGAAGCTAGATACACTCCAATAAAAATTGGAATACTATTTCGTGGATGTTTTCCAAAAGCACTGAATCCAATAATCGTAAAGATCCCACCAATGATTGGACCATTTAATTGTCCACCAACTAATAAAACATAACACGTTGCAATCACACCTTGCAAGGCCATATTAATTAAAGTTTTCCCAAATCCTTCTAATAAAAAGAAATCTGTCACTAGTTTCCCTGAATGTTTTAATAACAACGGATAACCACTTAAGCTCTTACCATTATAATAAAAACCAAGCATAAATAACAGCAAACAAAAGCTAAATACAACAATCGACATGTTAACATTATTTCCACTAGATAAAATCGAGGCGCTTTCAATAGTGCCACCAAACATACGAATAACCGATGTAATAAACATCCCGATAATCCCCGAAGTAAAGCCAATATTATATAAACTAAATCCTTTATGGAAGCTTAAAAAATGACCTGATAGCGGTGGCAAAATCGCACCAATAATAATTCCTACACCATAGCCAATTAAAATTCCCGTCACCGGTTCAAATCCCATACCAAAGGCTAGCTCACTTACTACCGGTCCTAATGCTGTTCCAAATAAACTAATCAATAAGAAATGTGAAAATGGACGATGCTCGAATTTAGCATATAATACAACCCCTAATGTAATCGGAATCGAATTAAATAAATTTTTCCCAAATAATGAAAATCCACAAACTGTTAAAATCCCTGCAACAAGTGGTCCTGAAATACTCACTTTTTGCGAACGAACCATTAAAACACTTAATAATGTCAATAAGCCACTATTAAAAAAAGCTGCACCAATTGAAGCTAATTCCATATAATCCGTTAACAGTTTTCCTGAAGAAGTCATAATAAGTTTCATGCCTTCCCAGATTTCTCCTGGTGTTTGAAACACAAAACCTAACATCATTAAGGAAAGACTAAAAGCGACTAATAAATAATATTTAGTATCCTCCGTCACTTCATTTTTTGTAAAACCTTCCTGCTTTTCAAGTACTTGTTCACTGGTTTTAGCTAACTTTCCTTTCATAAATTCCCCCCTATCTTAAAATTGCCCCTATCCTTTAAGTACTTATTTCTTATCACGCAAATATGTTAGCTTTTATTTAGCTTATTTGAATATACCAAAAAAATGGATCACAAACAAGATAGGACTAATCTTATTGATAAGAAATAAAAAGCCCTTAATCTATAAAACAGATTAAAGACCACTTTTTTTCAAACTAAACTTCCTCACAATACACTTCCATTTGCGCTTTATCATCCAAGCCAACAATTCTTGCCTTTTGATTATGCCACACATGAAGTTGTTTTAACTGTTCTTCTGCAACTCGCTCACCTTTTAACACTAACGGAACTCCCGGCGGATAAGGAATAATATTTTTAGCACTCACCCGATTTAAGCACATCTCCCAATCTAACTTTTCCGTTTCTAATTCTTGCTGCTTCCCATAGTCAATCGCTAGATTAGTACACCCGGGATAGCTAGGTAGACGTTCTATTTTTTGAAATTTTTGTAACGATTTTTTTTTATCTGGCACAACTAAACTATTGTCATTTGGTTGAAAATCAATCATCTGCTCCACTTTTATTAACGGAAAGGTCAGAAGTATTTTTTTCTCATCTGCCAGTTCAGGAAATAGCCCAACCGACTCAATCACCTGACTTAGTTCACTCCCATTCAATCTGTCCGAAGCTACAATTAATTTTAATGGATCATCACAAAACGAGACCTTCAAGTCATGCTGTTGGAACCACTTAGCCCATATACGCACTAATTCACAACTTGCTTCACTATCCCTAACTGTCAAATTTGCCACAAACCAACGAGCATATTCTAACGACAACATCAATAAATAAGATGGGCTACTAGACTGGAACATATGTAAATAATGCTCCACCCGCTTTTTATGAGGCTGAGAAAGTGACGTACCAATATGCAAATACGCTCCCTGAGTCAGAGCCGGTAACATTTTATGAGCTGATTGCACAACTATATCTGCACCATAAGCCAAAGCCGACATTGGAAACTCCCTATTTTTCTCTGCTACTACAAAGTGCGCTCCATGAGCTTCATCCACTAAAGTTATACACTTGTATTCTTTAGCTAACGCTAGTAACTCCTTGATAGGATAAATCGCTCCATCATATGTTGGATAAGTTAAAATTAAAGCTTCTACGGTTGGATAACGCATAAAAGCATTTCGTAAAGTTTCTAGAGAAATTCCCACTGGCGACTGATTTTGAACATCAATCTCTGGTGCTAAAAAGATTGGCTGCAATCCATTTAGTTCTAATCCATGAATAATTGACTGATGCACATTACGATCAACAAAAACGCTACCACCTTTAGTTGTCGTTCCCATAATCATTGCCAGATTCCCTACAGTTGAACCATTTACTAAATAATAACTTTGCTGACTTTGATAAAAATCAGTCAATAAATCCTGACTTTCTTTTAATACACCTTCTGATTCATGTAAATAATCTAAGCCTGTGACTTCTGTTTGATCAAATTTCAATACGTCTCTAAATACAGCCATTTCATCAATCCAGTTTAATCCATTTTTATGACCTGGAACATGGAAGGAAAACTGCTCTTTCTCTCCATGCTGCTTCAAAGCTGCAAAAAGAGGCCGTTGTTGTTGATTGAAGTAACTACTCTCCTTCATCAATTCAGACCTCCTTTTATCTTGTATTCATTTATCTTACTTTTGTGCTTTTTATTTCTCTAATCCGAGCCTCTTTGAATAGATAAAAATACTTTGCCTCTGCCAATTTTGTTTGAGAAAATAACAGACCATCCTTATCAAATACAGAATCCTCGATGCCTTTTTTGTACTCCCACTCATCTTTGGTACGATACATCAACTCAAGTAATTCTTCATCGTATTCTTTACGCAATAGCCCTTTTTTTCTTCTGCCAAATACCATGATAATTTCCTCCTTCTTAAAGTTCTCTTCGACCTTCAACAGCCTTAAGCAAGGTAATCTCATCTGCGTACTCAATGTCACTTCCGACAGACAAACCATGAGCTAATCGTGTTACTTTAATCCCTGCTGGTTTAATCAAACGTGACAAATACATAGCCGTTGCTTCGCCTTCTGCTGTTGCATTCGTTGCAATAATCACTTCATTAATTTCATCTGCCTGCAAACGTTTAATCAAGCTAGGAATATTAATATCTTCAGGTCCTGTTCCCTCAATTGGAGACAAAACACCATGTAAAACATGATACAGCCCATGATATTCACGCATTTTCTCCATTGAAATGACATCTTTAGGATCTTCTACTACTAAAACAACACTCCGATCACGAGTTTTATCTTGGCAGATTTCGCAAGGATCTTCCTCGGTAATATTGCCACAAATCGAACAATAATGTAAATCTCGTTTAGCACTAATTAGGGCTTTAGCAAAATCGGTAACATCCTCTTCCTTCATATCAATCGTAAAGAATGCTAAACGTGCTGCCGTTTTCGCGCCAATTCCCGGTAATTTTTGATAACTATCAATTAATTTTGAAATCGGTTCTGGATAATGCATTTTTTTTCCTCGCATTCATTTGGTTGCTAAATAATTTAGCGAATTAGGTTAAAAATGGGACACAATATCTGCGCCCCATTTGAATCGTATTGATTTAGAATCCTGGAATTCCTTTAGTGAATTTGCCCATTGTTGCTTGCGTTTCAACTTCAATCTTTTCTAAAACAGCATTTGTTGCCATAATAACTAAATCTTGTAACATTTCAATATCATCTGGATCCACAGCTTCTGGTTTAATGACAATATCTTTCATTTTTTTATCACCAGTCATTGTAACCGTTACTAAATCGCTACTTGAACTTGCAACAAACTCTTTTTGGTTTAGAGCCTCTTGCGTTTCGCCCATTTCCTTTTGCATTTTTTGCATTTGTTTCATCATACCTTGCATATTTCCCATTCCACGCATCTTAAAATCTTCCTCTCGTTAATCAGTCTATTTTATTGTTCACTATATTTATTCTACAGTCATCGACTCTTTTATTATAACAGGAAAACAAAAAACAGTGAAGCACTCCGTCTAAAATAAAGAATAACTTTACTTTCTTATAAACTCAATATGCTCGAAATCCCAACAGAATGCGGATTTATTATATAAATACCCTAGACAATTTTCTCTTTATCCTTAATGTTTGTATAATAGCATGTTTTTTTCGCCAAATAAATGAACGTTTTTCTCTAATGAATGAATTGTAGCAATTACTTCTAATTCTTCACCAATTTTTATACTATATTGTTGATTTTCTAATTCTTTAAATAGTAAATCTGTCTTTCACTTTTTGCTAAATTCCCAGTATTCTCTATATAAGCCTGTTTCTCTAGGACTTAAAGGTTGGTTTAACATATCCATATTTAAATTTCCCTTTTATCCTATTGCCCCTATTTTTTATAAAATAAAAAAAGACAGACACTAATGGTTGCTGTACAAATCTCAATAAATAGAAATTGATACACATTACTGCCGTCTTATTTTCATCACTAGTCATTAATTACTTCAACAATTGATTCTCCAAACAACTGCATGGCTTCACTAACAATCGAGTTATCCTCTGGATTTTCTTCCGGTGGTGCG